>CASBRD010000028.1 GCA_949128025.1 Oscillatoriales cyanobacterium PMM_0008
AGGAGCGGCGGGTCAATCACAGAACAATATCGGTAGCCTCAATCCTGTAATGCCAGCGGGTATGCCAAGAAGTTTCACCACTTTTGAGGCGCAACGGTTTCCTCATCGACCTTATGAATTAACTTTCACGCCGAAGTTCTAGCAAATTCCCGATTCTGAAGTTGCCAAGCTTTCTCAGTCCAGGCATTATTGGATAACAACCCGTTATACATTTTTAATTCTAACGGATGGGGGGGTTCGTCTGCAAACGGAGGTGAACCTTTATCGTGAGACTTAATTAAGCTGACTATCCAGGGTAGGAAGTCTAAAATTTCCTCTGGGAGTAAAGTTAACTCAAAATGCCAACCTTGATTAAAGCCTCGACATTCTTGGCCCCACTGAGGTATCCTGATTCTACCAGCGCCTTGGTTAATTGCCACTCGAAGAATGAAGGGACGTTCGGGAATTAAGTGATCGGGTGCTGTGTAAGCATAAATATTCACATAATTCAGTCGTTTACTGTTATCTAACCAAGACGCAGTAGGAAAATTACTACTGTATGAATTCCCTGTGATTTTCACAGGCACTTTCATCGCCGCAGCGAAGAGGGAGTAGAACTCACGCCTTAGGGAGTCAACAATGCGTATTGCTTCTGGGGTCATGATTTCTACACCTCTTGAAAAAGAAAAGATTTAGCGAGTTCTGTTAAACCGCCTCTTACGCCTTCTAGCAATAGCTTTGCGCTTGCGCTTTTCAGGAGGGGTTTCAAAGTGACGCTGGCGCTTTATATCTGAAAAAATCCCGGCTTTGGAGACTTGACGCTTAAATCGACGTAAAGCTGATTCAAGCCCTTCATTTTCCCCTACGATTATTTGGGTCATCCTGTCTACTCCTAAGCATGGGTAAATAGCTGGGTGGTTGCGATCGCGTTGCGTCCGCCTATAGCCTGACGGCGTAGCTTCGCCCAAGCGCACACGCTACGCGAATGCGTTCGTGCGATCGCTCAAGTGAATCAAACAGTTTGCATCGGGCCGAAGTAGAAGTCAGGGCGATTCCGTTCTCAAATGTAAAGGACAAAACCGATCGAGTTTCACGGCTGCTTAGATCCCTAAGTAGCGCATTCAACCAAACAAATCCAGGGCGTTTAGAGCCTGTTCTGCGCTTTAATCCAGTCATCACAGCTAAAAACTGAATGCCCGAACAGAACTTCACCCCATTAACTACTGTTAATCCCTTAGCTTAAAAGCTTAATAGCGTCTACCGCCGCCGCCGCTATTAAACCTGCCCCGGCTATCTCCACCGCGTCCGCCGCCGCTGCCGCCTCTATCTTCACGGGGTTTGGCCTTATTAACTTTCAAGTTACGACCCATCCACTCAGCACCATCGAGGGCATCAATAGCAGCAGTTTCTTCAGCTTCTGAATCCATTTCCACAAAAGCAAAGCCTCGCACGCGGCCAGTTTCGCGGTCAGTTGGCAGCTGAACCCGCTTTACCGTTCCATATTCAGCGAAGACATTGCTGATGTCCTCTTGTGTGACTTCGTAAGATAGGTTCCCTACGTAGATTGACATTGGTCTCTCCAGAATTTAGTGATGTAGAGATTTCGATCCGGAGAGGAGCTTATAAGCATCATAAACAAACACTACACCGAATTTATTTCTCAAGCAACATCTTAACACAGGATCTGTTCCGGCTAGCCTCAATCTGCTTTGCCTATATAAATTGCACAATAAAGTCAGAACCCAGAACAACAGCAGGCACGGGGAAGTGTGTTGAAGACATTGCTAGTGTACCTCGGCGCTAACCTCTGTGGTTAAAAAATAATTAAAAACAGGTAAATGGGGTTGGTCAACATCATCCCCATTTACCTGTTTAGCTAAAATGCCGGGATTAGAACTGAGCTACGTACTGCTCCTTCTCTGGCAAAACCGTGTACTCAGCCAAAATTTGCCGGAACTCTTCACCGTCAATAGTTTCTTTTTCAACCAAAAGATCTACCAGACGATCGATCGCAGTGCGATTCTCGCGCACGATCCGCTTGGCATCCTCGTAACAATGCGCCACAATCTTACGTACCTGGGCATCAACGCGGGAAGCAATTTCTTCAGAATACTCCGATCGCATCCCTAAGTCGCGCCCCAGAAACACCTCGCTGCTTTGACTTTCCAGCGACAGTGGCCCCAAATCCGACATCCCGAAGCGAGTCACCATTTGCCGCGCCATCCCCGCCACTTGCTGCAAGTCACCGCCAGCACCAGTCGTCACCTCAGCATCGCCGAAGATCACATCCTCTGCCGCCCGACCGCCTAAAGCACCAGTAATCCGCGCCTTCAATTGGGCTCTAGAGATTAATCCTTGCTCCTCGTTGGGAGCAAACCAAGTCAGACCGCGAGCTTGACCGCGAGGAATCAAGGTAACTTTTTGCATCGGGTCGTGGTCTTTGATCAGTGTACCGACGATCGCGTGACCGACTTCGTGGTAACCGATCAAACGCTTAGTCTTGCTATCCACCAAAGGCGTACCTTCCATACCAGCAACAACGCGGTCAACCGCATCGTTGATTTCCAGCATCGTAATTGCTTCTTTGCGCCGACGAGCAGTCAGAATTGCCGCTTCATTGAGCAAGTTAGCCAAATCAGCACCGCTAAATCCCGGTGTACGACGAGCTATAGCTTCCAGAGAAATATCTTCTGCTAACTTCTTATTGCGTGCGTGGACTTTGAGAATTTCCAGGCGTCCTTTAATATCGGGAGTATCAACTGTGACCTGCCGGTCAAAGCGTCCCGGACGCAATAAGGCAGAGTCCAGAACATCGGCACGGTTAGTAGCGGCGATGATAATAATACCGCTGTTACCTTCAAACCCATCCATTTCCGTCAGCAGCTGGTTGAGAGTTTGTTCCCGTTCGTCATTACCGCCGCCGATCCCCGCACCGCGCATCCGTCCGACCGCATCAATTTCATCAATGAAGATCAGACAAGGAGCATTTTCTTTTGCTTTTTTGAACAAGTCGCGCACGCGGGAAGCACCTACTCCCACGAACATCTCCACGAATTCCGAACCGGAGATACTGAAGAAAGGAACGCCAGCTTCACCAGCAATCGCTTTGGCAAGCAGAGTTTTGCCAGTTCCCGGAGGGCCAACCAGCAGCACGCCTTTGGGAATGCGAGCGCCAACAGCACTGAAGCGTTCGGGCTGTTTCAGGAAAGTGACGATTTCTTGCAGTTCCTCTTTAGCTTCTTCGATGCCAGCAACATCGTCGAATTTGGTGTCTGTTTTCGCTTCCATCATGAAGCGGGCGCGGGATTTGCCAAAGCTCATGGCTTGTCCGGGGCCACCTGGAATGTTGCTAGAGCGACGGAATAGGAAAAACAATCCACCAATTAACAGAATTGGGAAAACCAGATTGCCTAATAGCCCCCAAATTGCTCCATCGTTGCGAAGTGGGTGGATGGCAAAACTAATGTTTTGTTCTTTAAGCTGGGAAATTAGTTCAGGGGCGCTTACGGGCAAATCCACTCGCCACAGTTGGGGCTGATTGTCCAGTCCCGGTTCCGGATCTATCCCTTCGACAATAGCCGTTCGGCCTCCTTCGTATAGATCGACACTGGTAACTCGATTGCTATCTAGGTATTCCAAAAAGCGACCGTATGTCATGCGCGTACTGGCGGTGTTCCTATTCATATCGATGGCAGATGGGCTGAATGTTCCTTGCCACACGAAAACTCCAATGACTAATACAGGCAACGTCCACAGTAGTACGACTTTCCAGGAAAATTTCATAGATGGGTGGCCTCTAAATGGGAGTACAACTAACTCGGTAATGATTTACACCAATTGTGTTTTTCAACAAAGTCAGATAACTTCTTGATGTTTATCGCTAGGTGGGCGATTTGTAACACACAAAAATAATAACCGCGAACAAATCTTAATTAAATTTAACCTAATTATCATAATTAGAGCAAGCCAGTAGTAAGAAGGGGCTAGGGGCTAGGGG
>CASBRD010000029.1 GCA_949128025.1 Oscillatoriales cyanobacterium PMM_0008
ACTCCCCCACTCCCCCACTCCCCCACTCCAAGTCCAAACCACATAAGACGGTTCGATTTGTCCACCCTTTGCGATATGATCTGGTTCATCACTAGGGATCGATCAATTGAGTAGACAGAGGGCAAGACGCAGTGATTAGAGTAGCAATCAACGGTTTTGGACGCATCGGACGCAACTTCATGCGCTGTTGGGCAGGCAGAAAAGATAGTCAAATTGAGGTTGTTGGTATCAATGACACCTCAGATCCAAAAACCAACTCCCACTTGCTAAAATATGACACCATGCTGGGTAGGTTTGATGCTGACATAAGTCACGATGAAAATTCCATCATCGTAAACGGCAAGACGGTCAAATGCGTGTCAGATCGCAATCCAGAGAATTTGCCCTGGAAAGCTTGGGATGTTGACCTGATCATCGAATCGACCGGCGTATTTACCAGCAAGGAAGGGGCATCCAAGCATTTAACTGCTGGTGCCAAGAAGGTTCTGATTACCGCTCCTGGTAAAGGCGATGATGGTACTTTTGTGTATGGGGTCAATCACGACCAGTATGACCACGAAAAGCATTGGGTGATTAGCAATGCCAGCTGTACCACCAACTGTCTGGCTCCCATTGCTAAGGTGTTGCACGAACAATTCGGCATCATCAAAGGCACGATGACCACCACTCACAGTTACACTGGTGACCAGCGCTTACTAGATGCTAGCCACCGGGATTTGAGACGGGCAAGAGCGGCGGCGATGAACATTGTGCCGACTTCGACTGGTGCAGCTAAAGCAGTTTCTCTGGTTTTGCCAGCACTAAAGGGTAAGCTCAATGGGATCGCTTTGCGAGTTCCTACTCCTAATGTTTCTGTCGTGGATTTGGTAGTTATTGTCGAGAAAAGGACGTTTGCTGAAGAGGTGAACCAAGTCCTAAAGGAAGCTGCAAACAATTCGTTGAAAGGCGTTCTGGAGTACAGCGACCTAGAGCTTGTCTCGTCGGATTATCGCGGTAGTGATGCCTCTTCGATCGTGGATGCCAGTCTGACAATGGTCATGGATGGCGATATGGTCAAGGTTATGGCTTGGTATGACAACGAGTGGGGTTATAGCCAACGGGTTGTCGATCTTGCTGAACTGGTGGCTCAGAAGTGGACTTGATTAGTTAGTAATTAGTCATTGGTCATTAGGAAATTGCAGATTTCAGATTTGAAATCTGCAATTTGAAATCTGAAATCTGAAATCTGAAATTGGTGATTGGTCATGCCCTAACTAATTGGTAGAACTAGCTAGTAGGGGAGCAGCTTGTAGTAAGGTTTGGGTATAAGGATGTTGGGGATTGGTAAAAATATCCCTGGTATTCCCTAGTTCTACTATGCGACCGGCATTCATTACGGCGATACGATCGCAAAAAAACCTCGCTACCGAAAGATCGTGAGTAATAAACAAATACGTCAGATCGAAATCTCGCTTTAGTTCCAACATTAACTCCAATACCTGCGTCTGAACGTGAGCGTCGAGCATACTTACAGGTTCATCGCAGATAATTAGTTTGGGTCGGGTAATTAAGGCCCGTGCGATCGCCACCCGTTGCTGCTGTCCACCAGATAGACCAGATGGATATCGGTTATAGTACTCGGATGCAGGCGTTAATCCCACTCGCTCCAACATCTCCATCACCTGCTTTTTAGCTTCGTCTGGGCTAGCCAGCTTGTGAATAAACAGGGGATCGGCGATACTTTGTCCTACGGTCATGCGGGGATTGAGGCAAGCGTGGGGGTCTTGAAATACCATTTGGATTTGCCGCCGCGTCAGCCGCATGGACTCGCGGGACAGGTTAGTGAGTTCCGCTCCAAGAAACTCTACCTTCCCAGAAGTCGGCTTCCGCAGTTGCAAAATTGTTCGCGATAAGGTACTTTTTCCACAACCGGATTCTCCTACCAATCCCAGTATTTCACCGGGATAAAGTTCTAGACTGACGCCATCTACAGCTTTGATAACAGGAATATTTTTGGAAAATAACTGTTCGATGAAATTACCTTCCAGCGTGTAGTGCTGCTTTAAATCCTTTACCAGCAGTATTGGAGATTGGGGACAGGGGATTGGGGACTGGGGATTGGGAGAGGAATGAGGAATGAGGAATGAGGAATGAGTTGAAAAATTCCCTGACTCCCCAACTTCATCGTCGCTGACGGCTTGAATGTGGAGGGCGGCTTGGAGAAGCGATCGCGTATATTCGTGTTGGGGATGTTGGAGGACTGATTTGGTGGAACCAGATTCGACGATTTTGCCAGCGTACATCACAGCCATACGATCGCAGTATTCACCCACCATTGCCAAATCGTGGGAAATTAACAGCAAAGCCATATCCCGTTCCCGACAAAGCCGCGTTAGTTCCTCCAAAATTTGAGCAGAAACGGTAACGTCCAAACTGGTAGTCGGTTCATCTGCCACAATAAGTTTGGGATTGAGGAGTAAGGCAAGTGCGATCGCTACCCGCTGTCGCATCCCACCGCTAAACTCGTGGGGATACTGCGACCAACGGTTTGCCGGGATCTTCACAGCCTCCAGCGTTTCAATAGCCTTTTCCTTAGCTTGACGCCGCGACAAATGGGATTGATGAGCTTTGAGCGTTTCCACACAGTGATCCCCAATTCTCATGAGGGGATCTAGGCGCGTCATCGGATCTTGAAAAATTAGCGCCACCGCTTCCCCTCGAAATCGGCGCAGCTGAGAAGGAGTTAGATCCAAAACAGATTGACCTTCAAAGCGAATACTTCCTTCCACCTGCGTATCGGGTGGTAGCAACCGCATAGCAGCACGTCCCAGCGTTGATTTGCCGCAGCCAGATTCACCCACCAATCCCAAGCGTTCTCCCGATTTGAGGGTAAAAGAGACATCATCCACAGCCCAACGTATGGACGAAGTTTCCTCATCTCTAGAAGCAGACTGGTAGCTAGGATACGCTACCCGCAAATTTTCCACACAAAACAGCACTTTGTCATTAGTCATCGGTCAAAAGTCCTTTGTCATCGGTCAAAAGTTCTTTGTCATCGGTCAAAAGTTCTTTGCTAATGACGAATGACTAATGCCTAATAAGCGCTATAACTTATCAAATCTTCGCATCAGGTAGGCGGCACCAAATTCTCCATAGGGATGTTTTCCCAAAACTTCTCCTAGCTTAAACACCATAGCCGCTATTTCTGGCCCCAGTTTGTCAATTACGGCTTGCCGCTCTTTGACAGCCTGTTCTTGCTCCCGCGCCCGCATTTGCCATTCCGGAGAAAACATTTGCTCAATGCTAGTGTGCAGTCCCAGCTTTTCTAAGACATCCCACTCGCCGTTGTCGCACCAGATCCCGCCACAATACATACAGCGCTCTACGTAAAACGGCGTCCTAAAGTGAACCTTGGCTCGCGATAGGTAGTGCTGACAGTCTGGACAAAGGGCGGCTTTGGTATCAAAGGGAGATTGCACAAAATTCACATTTACGGTTTGAGCCAGCACCTCTGGATCGGCCCGGTGTTGCGGTTGACGGGCTTGCCAGCTTTGGTATTCATCAGCAGGAATCCAACTACCTTGACAATCAGGGCAGTGCTTTACAGATAAATTCTTAGCGAAGGTGCTATCGACCAGCGTCACCTGCTTATCTTTCGGACATTGCACAGTTTCTCTATCCTTCCGTAAACTATATTCCCTAATATTCAAGCAGGTTCGCACCCCATAGTTGAGATGGGACGCTTGCTTTTTAGAACGCTTTTCAGGTGAGTGAGGTAGATAAGCTGCTACGCACCTAAATTTTACAGTCAATTTAATGAAATTCTTGTGGGATGGGCGTCTCGCCCGTCCCTAACTAAAATTTAGATGCGCGACAGCTTAGAAACCCGGTTTCTTTAAGAAACCGGGTTTCTCTTGTGTACTTCATAAGGGCTGCAAGCCGCTGTATTTATTGAGTTTGCAGGAGTGCTTGGCAGTAAGCAATCAGAGTATGAAGGCGATCGCTTATCTTAGTCAGTCTAGCTTGTGCTGTTTCGCTTCGACGTGCTGCTTGCAAAAACATCACGTCTATTCCTAAGAGTCGCAGTTCCTTATCGATTTCGGTTAAATATGACTGAACGCTGGGCAAAGTAGCCGAATCTAGTCCATCACCGCTCAAACTGGCAATTTGACTTTGAAAAATTTGTTGTACTTCGCCGAAAGTATCCCGCAGCTTCACCGAGTCCGCTTTCTCTTGTGTAGCTGTCTGTTGCAGTTGCTCTAGAGCTTGCTGGAATTTTTGATAGCGGACGCTAAGATTGGGCGGTAACATTCAGGAAATCTATCCTTGCGATAGAATCATTGTAAAGAATTTTGTTTTTTAATTTAAGATAAACATTAACCAAAAGCTAGCTGGAGGGTGCCCAGCCAGTCTTCGATTCTGGATGGGTAGGGCCGGGTTCAGGGTTTTTCGACTCGATCTGTATTTCGGCTTCTCAAGTTCATAGCTAAGAGCCAAAGTCCTTACAAGCGTAGGCGTTAGAGGAATATACTTCTTGAGGCGATCGAAGAAAAAGTGTTTTAAAGGCAAGATCCCCACTCTGTAATCAGCACTATAGGCAGGGTGAAAGCCTACAACAAGTTTTACATTTTGGGGAGCGATCGCATTTCCGAATAAGAATATTCTTAAAGATACCCGGCTTGATTTTGCTCTCTAGCAAGGGTGGCCAACAGCCCTACAAAAGCAACAAAATATCCAAAAATACCACAACTTTGCCGTAAATATGCTTAAAACCTTCTATTTTTAAGGATTAAGTCCAAAATTATGAACGTAATGGCTCCAACTTCCACTTCCACTTCCACTATTAATTGCGTAATCCCTGACTGGTTACAGGAATGTTTATGTGCTGGGCCAGACGCCTGCGATCCCGCAGACACAGGGTTAGTTTGTCGAGCTTTTGAATTTGCTTATCAGCTGCACGACGGTCAGTATCGGAAATCGGGAGAACCTTACATCTGTCACCCCGTCGCAGTAGCTGGATTGTTGCGCGACCTTGGGGGATCGGGTGCTATGATCGCAGCCGGTTTCCTCCACGACGTTGTTGAAGATACAGAAGTCACCGTCGAAGAAATAGAGCAGCGGTTTGGCCCAGAAGTGCGGCGTTTGGTAGAAGGTGTGACCAAACTCGCGAAGTTTTCCGAAAATTTCTCCAGCAAAACCGAGCGACAAGCGGAAAACTTTCGCCGGATGTTCTTGGCAATGGCTCAAGATATTCGGGTAATTGTGGTGAAGCTGGCCGATCGCTTGCATAATATGCGAACCCTCGAACACCTGACTGACGAAAAACGTCGGCGCATAGCTTTGGAAACGCGAGAAATTTTTGCGCCGCTGGCTAATCGCCTGGGAATTGGGCGCTTTAAGTGGGAACTGGAAGATTTGTCGTTCAAGTATCTGGAAACAGAATCATACCGTCAAATACAAGAGTTAGTTGCCGAGAAGCGGACCGATCGCGAAGCCAGACTGGCAGGAGTAACGGAAATTTTGCGCCAGGGTCTAGCGCAAGCGGGAATAAATTGCTCAGACATCAGCGGACGACCCAAGCACCTTTATAGCATCTACCAAAAGATGCACCGCCAGCAAAAGGAATTTCACGAAATTTACGATCTGGCTGCTATCCGCATGATTGTTCAGTCGAACGACGAATGCTATCGATCTTTGGCTGTTGTTCACGATGCCTTTCGACCAGTTCCAGGCAGATTTAAGGACTACATCGGTCTACCCAAACCGAATCGCTATCAGTCATTGCATACGGTTGTTATTGGCCCGACGGGGCGTCCGATCGAGGTGCAGATCCGCACCTTGCAAATGCACCAGATCGCGGAATATGGGATTGCCGCTCATTGGAAGTATAAGGAAACGGGTCGGTCTAACAATACCCAGGTGACAGGATCGGATGAGAAGTTTACCTGGTTGCGACAGCTGCTGGAATGGCAAAACGACCTGAAAGATGCTCAGGAATACATCGAAAGCGTCAAAGATAATTTATTTGAAGACGATGTTTATGTATTCACGCCAAAAGGCGATGTGATCTCCCTGAGTCAAGGCGCGACGCCTGTTGATTTTGCCTATCGGATACACACAGAGGTGGGAAACCACTGTGCTGGTGCTAAGGTGAATGGACGAATGATGCCGCTGGGTACATCGCTGAAGAATGGGGACATTGTGGAGATTATTACTCAGAAAAACAGCCACCCCAGCTTGGACTGGCTCAATTTTGTGGTGACTCCTTCGGCAAGAAACAGGATTCGGCAGTGGTACAAGCGCAGTACCCGCGACGAAAATGTCGCACGCGCTAGGGATCTGCTAGAAAAGGAACTGGGCAAAAGCGGTTTTGAAGCTTTGCTGAAGTCGGCTCCGATGCAGGCGGTGGCGGAGCGTTTTAATTACCACAGCGTAGAAGATTTACTAGCTGCCTTGGGTTATGGGGAAGTGACGCTTAATATGGTGGTGAATCGCATCCGAGAAGCGGTGAAAGGTCAGCAACCGATCGCACTTGCTCTGGAGGCGCTACCCCTAATCCCCACAACACCACGCGCTCTGGCATCTACCAGCAGCAGTAAGGGTACGGCTCAAAAGAGTTTCAATTCCCCCATTGTGGGCGTCGAAGGGTTGCTTTATTACCTAGCTGGCTGTTGCAACCCAATTCCTGGCGAACAGATTCTTGGGGTCGTTACCCGCAGCAGTCGCGGCATTTCGATTCATCGGCAAGGCTGTCCCAATGTGGAAAGTGTGGAAGGCGATCGCCTTGTGCCCGTTAGCTGGAACCCGATCGATTCCGACAGCCTCCGTCCTCAGACCTATCCTGTCAACATACAAATTGAAGTACTCGATCGCGTAGGCGTTCTCAAAGATATTTTATCTCGCCTGACAGATAATAATGTCAACGTGCGAAATGCTCAGGTAAAAACCTTTGATGGACGCCCTGCCTTGATTAGCTTAGGCATTGATATCCGCGACTCCAATCAACTGGAGCGCATTTTTACCCAAATTAAGAAATTGAGCGATATTCTAAATCTGCGCCGCATCAGCCAGGTGGACGAATAAAGTCTCAAACTGCTTTGCGACGCTAATTTAGTTGGCTCGGTTCCCAAGGCATAAATCCTCAATTCTCAAGTTCAGCAGAACCACACATCATAACTTACAACGATTAATATAGGAGAAGTTTGCTTTCTATCAAAATTTGAATGGCTTTCAATTTTGCCAAGCGCATCTCCATTGTCGGAACAGCCGTAGCCCTAGCTACTCTCGTCCCCGGTATTGCCTTTTCACAAAACTCACCCCCGAATACCCGTCCCGCTCAACCCGCCAACCCTTCTAATCGCCCAGCCTCAATAGAGGAGGCATTAAATCTCACACCTCAACAGGTGCAACAAATACGGGACATTCTCGTCAACCGACAACAGCAAATTGAGGCAGTGTTAACACCTCAGCAGCGCAGTAGTTTTACCCAAGCTGTTCAAGCTGGTCAAAACCCCGGTTTAGCCCTACGTTCTTTGAATCTGGAAACAGAGAAGATAGGTCGTATTCGATCGATCGTGGAGACTTCTAACCAGCAAATTAAAGGGGTTCTGACTCCAGAACAACTACAACGATTGCAAAATCAAGTCCAGCCGAACCGTCCCAGCGGTCAACGATAGGCTACGGTCTACTTGTAGGGTGCATAGCAATGCACCCTACTCTCATATAAGAATGAATTAAAATTAAACCCAATGACGATCGCCGCAACTCCAAAAAACCAAAATTTTCCCAATCCTTTACTTACGCTCAATTACGAACCAGCGCTGCAAGCCTTGGGAGATGATTATTATGATGAAGTCGCAGCGGCTGAATTTCCTAAGCATATTTTGCGATTCCGCAACGACCAACTGCTACCCCTACTGGGACTAAACCCCGAAGCAGTGACAGACAACCACTTTATCGAGGCTTTTGGCAAATTTCAGGAACGTCGGCCTTTTTTGGCTTTGCGCTACCACGGTTATCAGTTTGGCGAATACAACCCATTGTTGGGCGATGGGAGAGGCTTTCTGTACGGTCAAGTTCGCGGAACTGATGGCGAACTCTACGACTTCGGCACCAAAGGTTCTGGTGGGACACCTTACTCTCGCGGTGGTGATGGTAGCTTAACGCTTAAAGGTGGCGTGCGGGAAGTGCTGGCTGGTGAAATGCTGCACCAAATGGGTGTGAGGACATCTCGCTGTTTGAGCATGATTGAAACTGGCCAATCTTTATGGCGAGGAGATGAACCTTCGCCAACTCGGTCATCGGTGATGGTACGTTTTAGTCGATCTCATATTCGGTTTGGCACGTTTGAGCGTTTGCAATATATCGGTCGCAAAGATTTAATTCAAAAGCTTTTAGATCATGTAATTGGGCAGTATTACCCAGCTTTACAAGGAAAAGCTGACAAGTACGCGCTATTCTACACAGAATTAGTGCAAAGGGTGGCAGAATTGGTGGCTCAATGGATGGCTGCTGGCTTTTGTCATGCGGTGCTGAACACAGATAATATGTCAATTACGGGTGAAAGTTTTGATTATGGCCCTTATGCTTTTATCCCTACTTATAATCCGCAATTTACCGCCGCATATTTTGATTATTATGGGCGTTACAGTTACGAGAATCAACCGGGGATTTGTCGGTTAAATTTAGAAATGCTCCAGCCACCATTAGCTGCGATAATTCCGAGCGCTGATATGGAAGCTGCATTAGCCAATTTTGAAGCTCATTATCTGTTGAGTTATAAGCAGTTGATGCTAAATAAGTTGGGTTTCGATCGACTGGAAATACCAGAAGCCGATAAATTAATCTATCTAACAATTCAGCTTTTGAATGATACTCAGGTAGGTTATCACGAGTTCTTTGCGGAACTAAGACAGCAGTTTTCTAGTAACTGGCGAGAAGATGCCGATCGAATCTTTAGCAGTGCTTCTATTGTACAGTCATCTGAGCAGGTTGATTTGTTAGATAATTGGCGAAATTTGTACCATCGTGTTTTGAATAGTTTGTCTCCAGAGGAGATGGATAAGGTTGAGGGGATGTTACGCCGCAATCCCAAAACGGTCATACTTCGCCCGGTAATAGAAGCCATTTGGGAACCGATTGTACAGGATGATAATTGGCAACCGTTTTACGATCTGTTGAAGCAGATTCATACCAATTCTTTGTAACAAGCTTAAGGCCCTCACCCTTAAGGGTGGGGCTACAAAAACAAAGCCCGCCTACGCGGGCTAAATAAACCGCATTATTATAGAGAAATGGTATGAGTCTAACAATTAGGGATGGTGCTTCGACTTTTGTAAATGTTATATTTAGCCTAATACCAAATCCGGGTTTGTTACCCCCTTTAATTTTTGGCCTAAACATTGTAGAGACGTTTCATGAAACGTCTCTACAGCCGATCCACATAAAGGGGGTAATCGTTGCGGATTTAGCCTAAAAATATGATTCGTAAAGGCCAAATCTATGACTCAGGAACTAATAAACTTAAGAAATAGCATCTTAGATGGACGCTACGATGATGCTTTGGCAATTGTGGATGAGCTTGAAGGAATGAGCAAACAAGGCACACTGCGTCAGATCGAATCCTTTCTAATTAGGATGATGATACACTTGATTAAAAACCAACTAGAGCAGCGTTTAACTAATTCTTGGGTTGCTTCAATCTCAGATTCGATACGACGAATTCAGAAGTTAAACCTCAAAGAAAATAAAACATCTTACTATATCGATCGAGATGAATGGCAACCTTTCTTGGAAGAATCACTGGCAGATGCAATTCGTCCTGCAAGCGCTGAAGTTATGAATAATGCTTATACGCCATTTCAACTTTCGCAAATGATAGATAGATCTCAGATAATCATGACTGCTAAACAATTACTTGACTTAACTTATAGCTATTCAGGAGAAAAATTACTAGAAATTGTCGATGAGCGTTTAATTCTGTTACCTGGTGGAGAGGATTGGAAGGAAGGCAAATGATAAGTTAGACTCAAGTAAACAAGTTAACTCAAGTGGCCCGATCGCCTTTTAGCCCGCACCCGCCTCACCACCCACAAAGCAAAAAAATAGCTGCCAACAGCACAGACAGACGCTACAACCAAGCAGCCGACAAGGAGATCTGTCACAAACTCAGTCCCCAATTGCATGATATCCTGCCAGGAGTTGAAACTTTCAGCAGAAAAAGACTGAGCGTCAGAGCCTAACAGCCATTGGCCAACCTGAAAATTGAACGCATAAATAGGTACTCCTGTCAACGGATTGCTGATCCAAGTTGCTGTAGCCGCGACCATTTTATTGCCCCGAATCAGCGCTGCTATCAGGATGGCAACGGCCATTTGTGTAGCAATTAGGGGAAATAAACCGGCAAAAACTCCAGCCGCTGCACCTCTGGCAATAGATTCTGGACTGCCTCGCAAGCGGATAAAGCGCAAGTAAAAGTAATGCAGGCTGCGCCGCCAACGCTGCTGAAAGCGTTTCGATTTTCGGGATCGAGATGGAGTTGGTTTTGTCAGTTGGGTGAGTAACTTTTGGGAACAGTTTTTAGACATTGGTGCCAAGGCTTTAGCAAATTTTGTCGCTAAACTAAACCAACAAACTTAATTAATTCTTAAGTTAAACGATCGCTAGGTCGGTAGACAGCACCTGGAGAATGATCCCCATTGATTTCGATGACTAAATCTACCCAGTTTGGGTTTCTTGCCAAAGGCTTTACGAACAGATCTGGGTGGAGACTTCGCCAAAAATACTCAACAAATCGATCCACCGTTTCATCCGTCATTCCAGATTTGCCAGATGCGATCGCTTTTTGTTCCGCCTGACGCCGCCACTGCTGGGAGAGGCGGTAATCAGCAGGGTAAAGCACCATCAACCGATCCAATCGTTCCCACAAAGGTACATAATCTTGTAACTTAACATTCATATCGCGGGCAAAGGTGCGATCGCTTTCTGTGAGGATAGGTGCAGGTGCAGTGTCGAAAGCAGCCGGATCGATCGGTCGAACACCGACAAACCAACCTTCAAATAGCACAATATCTATATTCTCCACTACTTCTGGTATGGTCCGATCGCCTTCTCCACCCCAAGCAGATTTATCAAAGCGGGGAACTTGAATCCATTTTGGATTTGGGATTTCTTCTAATTCAAAATCGTTTGACTGACGCAATTCATCCAAAACGGCAATACCCAACTGGACATCGTGGGTTTCCGGTGGCCCGCGCCATATTAAGCGGGGGTCTTTTTGTTTGAGAAGTTGGCGATCGGCATAAGTTTTGTAAAGGTCATCGAGGGAAAGGCTGAGCGTGCGGTAGCCAAGATGATTCAGAATTATCTTTAGAATCGCTGCTAGTGTAGTTTTGCCGGTTCCCTGTCCTCCTAAAATTCCTTGAATGAGGGGGTATCCCTGCTGCTGTCGGTATTCTGCTAGCTGCATCGCCAAGGGAAGCCAAAGGTTCCAGAGATTTTCCAGGATAGCAGTTTCGCTGTGGAAACCAGTGTTCTGGCAGAATTGGATAACTTCTGAGTAGACGGATTGGAGAAGCTTAGATCGCGCTTGGATAACTTTACCCAAATTTTCTGGTGTAATCCCAAACGCTTTTGCTCGCAATTCATCAGCAGAAGCCCAAATTTCCAGCTGTTGCTTGGTAGAGTTTCGTAGTGAGTCTCCTGATAACAACTCTTTGAGTACCTGACTTAGCGATCGACTTTCTGGCAGCATGGCATCACGATCCTAGCTTGAAGGCTTCGATAAACAGGCTGTAAGTCAGACCAATTTTAAGCGCATTTAACATTTCTATTAAGAGCGATCGCGAAGTTCCCTGTCGGTTGGTACGGTAAAAAATCCGACTGGACAGCTCCGTAAATGCCACCAACAGTGCGGCCCCAACGATATCCCAGTCAGCTGCTTGTCCTGCTGTAGTCGGAATCGCCGTTCCCAGAAAAACGCCGAACAGCAGGGCGATCGTCACTAGCGATAGTCGCCGCCAAGGATTGCCAAACCAGCCGCCAACTTGACTGCCGATCGCATCTACTAGGTTGTTGAGACGGGTGTTTTGCATTGCTTGGTATGACGGAATGTGGGTTGGTGTCTCGTCAAGCTTGTTTTAATGCAAACGAAAATATATTATACCAAAATTATCGGCTTTTCAGTCTAAAAATTGTTATATGTTGTGGGATCGAGGCCAATGCCAGTTTGCGATCGAAAGACTTCCGAATGGCAGCTGATTTTGCAACCTTGAGGCTGGAGGTCAGGGCTAGGCCCAGAAACCCAGGGGTAGGCCCAGAAACCCGGTTTCTTCTAAAAACCGGGTTTCTTTTAACGCCTATTGGTGCAGCCCTTCCAATTTGGCGTGTTTTTTGCTAACTTGTCGTTTTGGTGATATCCACCTAAAGCCGCCCTATCCCCCCCAAATCGCAAATGAAATCTAAACTTCATAGTTGCTTATCTTCTCTGGTTGCTGCAACGGGTAAAGTAAGATTATATATTTCTTTATTTATCCTATTGCCTTTAATTTTTCTTAGTCAAGAAGTCCGACAAAAAAAGGATTTTGAATTTGAGGTTGCTTTTTTGCAGTGGCTGCATGAAGTTATAAATCCTATGATTGGCTATATTTTGTCAGTCTTTTATTTAATAGGAGATACACAGATTGCTGCCCTTGTAGTGGTGATAAGTATAGGAATACTTTGCTGGAAACGCTATTGGCGAGAGGCTATGACTTTAGCCTTTGCTTCACTGAGCGTTTTACTACTTGTTGATGAAATACTAAAACCATTTTTTGCTCGCCGACGTCCCCCGGAGCGTCTAGACAAAACGGCGGGAGGCTATGGCTACCCAAGCGGTCACGCTACAGGCAATCTGGTGCTGTACTTTTATTTAGCTTATCTTCTGGCAGCTAGATATCCTAAGCTGAGCATTTACATTTATGGTGTTACTACTTTGTTTCTGATCTTAATGGGCTTGAGCAGTATGTACCTGAGAGTACACTGGCCTTCTGATATCATTGGAGGCTATGCTTTTGGCTACATTTGGCTGACAATATGTTTGGCAATACTAAACTTCTCAGGTAAGAAAGAGAAAAAGTCTTAAAAGCGGTTAACGGTTAGGATAATAACGAGCGAGAGAAGATGAAAAATAACAAAGCGAAAAATTGGTGGCAGGATTTTAAGAAAGAGCCAAATCTAAACTGGAATTTCTCAATTATCTGGTTGGTAGTAATTAGCTGCGTAGCTTTTTTGTGGTATTTGGGCAGCATCGGGTTGGTGGATAAGACAGAGCCGATGTTTGTGGAAGCGGCACGTCAGATGACAGTGACTGGGGACTGGATTACTCCTTATTGGAATGGTGAAACTCGTTTTGATAAGCCACCCTTGGTCTATTGGCTAATGGCGATCGCATTTAAAATTATCGGTGTTAATGAATGGGCGGCGCGACTTCCTTCCGCGCTTTTCGCGATCGCCCTGACAGCTTTAGGCTTCTATACACTGCGATATTTTGGTTTTCCCCGTCCCGCCACCGCCGTTGAGGAGCAAATCGGTCACCCAATTCAACGAGAACGCCAGTTGTGGATATCCGCCTGGATTGGTGCTGCCATCATAGCCTTAAATCCTGCCTGGATCGCTTGGGGACGAACTGGTGTCTCCGATATGCTGCTGGCAAGTACGATCGGGATGGCTCTATTGACATTTTTTCTTGGATATGCACAAAAAGAAGGCAAAAAAAAGAATTCTTTCTTTTCACTTCCCGAAGGTTGGTATATCGGGTTTTACGTCTTCGTTGCCTTAGCTATTCTGGCAAAAGGGCCTGTGGGTGCTGTATTGCCAGCGCTGATTATTGGCGCTTTCCTGCTGTATGTGGGCAAATTCAGGGAAGTTTTGCAGGAAATGCGACTTGTGCAGGGGGTTTTAATTACAAGTGCGATCGCAATACCCTGGTTTGTTTTGGTGACTTTGGCAAATGGAAAAGCCTACATCGACACATTTTTTGGCTATCACAACCTTCAACGTTTCACCAGCGTTGTCAGCAGTCACCGTGGCCCCTGGTATTTTTACATTCCAGTAATCCTAGTTAGTCTTGCGCCTTGGTCGATTTATTTGCCAATTGCGATCGCTCATTTGCGCTTCTGGCAAAGAGACAAGTGGAAACAATCCCCCCGTTCAGCGCAACTGGGTTTATTTGCCCTATTTTGGTTTATTTGTGTCTTGGGCTTTTTCAGCATTTCCGTTACCAAACTTCCCAGCTACGTACTGCCCTTAATGCCAGCAGGCGCAATTATGGTAACGCTTTTTTGGAGCGACCAAATGAGGGGAACCCCACCCCCTGCCCCTCCCCGTCCCACGGGGAGGGGGGAA
>CASBRD010000030.1 GCA_949128025.1 Oscillatoriales cyanobacterium PMM_0008
TGATTTTTTGAACAAAAGCATCACAACTCCGAAAGAGCCGGTTTTGCCCCCCGACCCGCCAGATTTGGGGGCTAGGGGGGCGATTGCGTAAGTCCTTTTAGTATATTGGAAGCATCTAAGCATTAAAAGTGTTTTGCGATCGCGTTATGAAAATTTACCGCTCTGTTGTGTGGGTCAACATTTTATCTTTTCTGTTTGTTGTTGGTCTAGTTATATATGCCAATTTTTTTGGCTCATCAGTAGGAGGATTGTTCCTACCTCCGTTTACTTTTTCCGAGCCAGATATAGGGTTTTTAACCCGGACATTCCAGTTATTGTGTTCTGTACCAACGATAGTTTGTGCTTTTACTTTTCGATTGCTCAAAACGATTGAACCACGCGGTAAAAACAATATCTTTATCCTTTGTTCTGCGCTTTTAACAGGAGGTTTTCTCATCAACGAAATCTTTCGTATTCACATTTATCTCATCGCATTTGCCGGTATTCCCAAGCTAGTTACTGGCTTAGTATACGGACTTGTTGCTGCCGGGTACGGATTCGCATTCAGACGGACAATAAAATCAACGCCCTACTTTCTGCTACTGACTGGCATGGGTTTATTATTCATTGGCATTGTAGTTGATTCGCTCAAATTGCACGGTCATGGAATTCCCGGTTTGCTTGAGGGTGTACCCAAGTTATTCAGCGAGATTAATATCGCACTTTACTTTTGGTATGTCTGCTATGGAGAAATACTGCGAACTAGGGTCTAGAAAAGTCAAAAGTCAAAATTTAAATAGGGAAATAACTCAAGTTGCTAGTTATACCAAATCCGGGTTGGTTACCCCATGAGAATTTTTGGCCTAAACATTGTAGAGACGTTTCATGAAACGTCTCTACAGCCTATAGACATAAAGGGGGTAATCGTTGCGGATTTGGTATTACTTGCACTCTGGGTATGTTGTTGCGCTTTAGCGCTCTTATACCAACTTGGATAAGAGCGCTAAAGCGCAACAACGTACCTAATACCAGCCTCAATTATATAACTAGCAACTTGCGGGAAATAAAGAAAGAAGTTGTACCTTATTGCTGAACAATTTGACGTACCTGTTCGGATTCTGACAACATTTTTTCAACCCCTCCTGCGGCGATTCCTTTGACGTAGTTAATTTTGATTTCTTCTAACATATCTACGAGTAAAGATTGAATTTCCGTTTGGTGATGTTTTTTCTTAAGTTCCAACTCCAACGCTTTTTGAAAGTTTCCCATCAAACGCTCGGTTAATTCTACCACGACCGGGTCTTCTATTGTTGCTGTCAGGTTTTTATAAGCTGTACCAGACAAATCTTTGGCTAAATTATCGGTAAGCTGAGTACCTAAATTACTCAAACCTGGTACATTATGAAGTTGCTGATAAACAGGAGATTGGTTGAAGGTACTTTCAATAATGTAACCCACTAAAGCTTCTATGTCGGGTTGGATTTGAGGGAGAACGTCATAGATACTTAATTTGAGAACGCGAGATGCGATCGCTTGCAATTCGTTGGTATTATTAATATCAACGTAAGGGCGACTATTTTCTGGATGAAACAACCACCGTGTCACGTCACCCCGTTGAATTGACTCTTGCATTTGGCTAATCATCCGAACTCCCACGACTTCAGTAAGTTCTTCAGCGAAATTAGCAACGAAATCATGGTTAATTTGTTGTCGGACAGGTTCGAGATTAATCAAGTCAGCTTGGTGAAGGCGAATTGTGACAGAAATGATTCGCAACCAGCGCCAGAAAGGTAGTAGTAAAAAAACGTCATGCCAACGCCGCAGAATTGCTGAGAACCAGTTTAATTGAGGATTGGTGCGACTGAGAGAGAAAGTACGGACTAGCAAATCTAAGCAAAATAGGATAAGAAAAGGTAAATCAATCAGCCAAAATTTATCAACGAATTTGCCATTCGTTCCCATATGGCGATAGTAGTTACTTTGCATCAGGGGTCGAGTATGGTTGTTAAAAAATTTTACTTCTTTTTGCCAACCAGCTTGGGAGAGATAAGCTTGACTCCAAAATTGATCGAATGCTTCGCGGGCAGATTCTTTGCCTATGCGATCGCGCATTTTATTTTTAATCTTCTCTAAATAGCCGCTTTTATTTGCCAACGCAAATGGATTATCTTGAATCATTTGGTTACTGAGGTTTCGCAACTCGGAAAGTAAGCTTTCTACCTCAGACGACTCTAAACCTGTCTGGACGATCTGTTGTTCCAGTTTGGTTACCCGATCGAGATATCTCTGGGTTTCTCGATGAGGTTCAATTCCCTTAACCGGGTCATACAATTGAGTTATACTTGGGTAAAATTCCAAGTATAAGTCGCGCAAAGGTATATAACTCAGGTCAAAAAATACTAAACCTAAGTTGACAGAGGCAATGATAGCAATTAAGCGGGACAGCCAAAGGTAACGACGGACTGGAAGTTTTTTGATACCTGGATTTGATGTCATAACTGAGTGATGGTAATATCTGATTAAAAAAGTATGAAATTTACTGGTGAAAGTCGCAATCTATACTAAGCAAGTTGACTAATGAGTCATACTGTAGATAATCGATAATTTGTTTAAAATTATCTCAATATATGGACAGCGGTTACCAACTATCGCCGGGACAAACCTCACCCCCCTAACCCCCCTCTCCGACCTCGGAGAGGGGGGAGTATTTCTCCCCTCTCCGAGGTCGGGGAGGGGCTGGGGGTGGGGTTCTACGATCTCAATGCTTTGCGGCAGCTATCAACATAAAAAACAGAGCGGTGGGTCAACCCGCTCTTAAAGCTCAGTTAATGTCCTATGCTCTCTTCAGGAGTCGCTGAGAAGCCTACACCAACTGAGTACAGTATGGTGTAGGAGTTGTCACTACTTACGCATTTTCTCACCTTATCGACTACAGATGATAAAATGCGTAAATCCTAAAAGTAAAAAGTCACATCGTTAGTACATGAGTGATATCGTCAAATTTTCTGTTGTCATCGTTGGTTAATTTTTTACCGCAGATGAAGACAGATGAACGCAGATGAACGCAGATAAGAATAAGAACATGAATTTTTGCCTCTTTCGGAGTTGTTATGCTTTTGTTCAAAAAAATAACATTTTTATGACTCTGCTCCTCTGCTCCTCTGCTCCTCTGCTCTCTGCTCTCTGCTCCTCTGCTCCTCTGCTCCTCTGCTCCTCTGCTCCTCTGCTGAAATAGCATAGTAAATACGGAAGAGTCCTTTTTCGAGATTATTGTAATTCGATCAGCATTTCCATCGTGCTTATCCGAAAACCGCACGACGAAAACAACCGCCTCGCCGCCTCGTTAGGGGCAGATGTATCCAGACGAATTTGTTGAATTCCCATCTTGGTGAAAAGTTCTACAGCCTGCATTACTATCTGTCGTGCAATACCTGCATGGCGATATTCTGGTTCTACCCAGATATCGTGGATAAAAGCAAATTCCTTGAGACGGTAGATAGGTATTTCGCGCTCTACCGTTGCGACCAGAAATGCAACCAATATAGGCGATTGTTTTGGCTTTGTTGCTTCAGTTTCAGCTACTAGAAACACGGCCCGATCGTCTGTCGCTATCTTAGCCAACCAGCGATCGTAACGCAACTCTGGATTTGGTAAAAACCCATATTTAGCAGAATCCCAAGATTCGTGTAAAGCACAAATCTTAGCTACCATCGGCAGGACTGCGGGCACATCGGCTGGTGTAGCAGGACGGATTATCATCATGAGTGGGGGAGTGGGGGAGCGGGAGAGTGAGGGAAAAATCATGTATAGCAACCGCCAAGGCGGTTAAGACATTCTGAATTCCTGAAATCCTTGATTATAAACACTTCTTCCCTAGTCCCTAGCCCCTAGCCCCTAGTCCCTAGCTATAGTTAACTTTTTAATAGCACAACAAATTTTGGGTCAATTACTCATCAACCCTGAGAATGATTTCTTATTTTATGTAGCGTATGTAACGCCCATCCTACTTGCGATCGGCCCATAGAAAATCCCAATAGCAGTCCGCTTTGCAAAACAAAAAACCCCTGCCGTCAGGGGTTTCATCAGAGTGCATCTACTTGATCTAAAGGTAATCGGCGCTAGCTATTCGGCGGTTCACACAACCGGGTGAAATTTGGCGGACATGGAATTATAGTATCAGTATTAATTGCCCCGCACCTTATCGAAACATACCTTCAACTGTTCGGCAAGCGCCTGAACATTCGGTTTTCTAAGCATAGTTAGATGATTTCCACTCACTACATGAACTTCTACCCCTGACCCAGCTAGTTCGCTCCAGCCCATAGTTGGATCTTGACTGGCAACTATACTGCGATCGCTACTTCTCAAAAGAGTAATTCTACCTGGATAGATTTGAGGTAAGTAGTTCACAGCTGCTTGACTGTTCGCTTGGAAAACTCTAAATATAGATTTACTTGTTAGTTCTTTTATTATCCGTCGTCTAGACTCTTTAGATATAGTTTTGCCTTGGTTCTTCTTAGAAGCAGTCACCAAGCAAAAATAATCCATAAGAAAAGGCCATATATATCGCGTTACTGTGGAGAAGAAAAACTTTAAGCTATCGCACAAAGAAACTCGATTGCTGGTGACTGGTGCTAAAGTGTCAAGTATACCAACTAACGCCACTTCATGCCCTGATTTTTCCAACTGTTTCGCCATCTCAAAAGCAACTAAACCTCCGAAAGACCAACCTCCTAAAAAATAAGGGCCGATCGGCTGTACTGCACGCAACGCCTCAATGTAGTAAGCCGCCATATCCTCAATGCGAGTAAACGGCGCTTTTTCTCCGTCAAGACCAAGCGGTTGCAGTCCGTAAAATGGTCGATCTGTTCCCAAATTATATGCCAATTCGTAGTAAGGAAAGACAACACCAAAGACGGGATGAACGCAGAAAAAAGGCGGTTTTGAGCCTTTTGGCTGAATCGCAACTAGGGGCGACCAAGGCAGAGAATTCGTTTGCGTATATAATAGAGTACTTGCTAGACCTTCAATGGTGGGATTCAGGAAAAGGGCAGACAGCGGTAACTCGCGATTAAACTGTTTTTCGAGCGAATCCATAAGACGTATAGCCAGCAGGGAATCACCGCCAAAGTCAAAGAAATTATCATAAATACCAACAGTTTCAAGCTTAAGAACTTCAGCCCAGATTTGCGCTACCATTGACTCTGTGGAATTACTGGGAGCGACATTTAATTTTAGATTTGAAATGTCATATTTAAAATTGAATGGTTCAGGTAATGCGCGACGGTCTATTTTGCCATTAGGCATTAGCGGCAGAGAATCTAATATTACGAAAGCTGAAGGGATCATGTATTGTGGCAGTTTTTCTTTCAGGAATTGCCGTAGCTCAATTATTGTAGGAGCTTGCTCTTGGTGAGGAACAATATAAGCTACAAGGCGTTTGTTGCCAGATGAATTTTCTAAGGCAATCCCGCTAGACGCGGCTACCACCACGGCTTCTCTTACTGCTGGATGCTGACTTAGCACCGCCTCAATTTCTCCCAATTCGATGCGAAAACCCCGAATTTTTACCTGTTCATCAATGCGACCTAAAAACTCAATATTGCCATCTGGTAGATAACGAGCTAAGTCACCAGTTTTGTAAAGTCGCTCTCCTACCAGAAACCCGGTTTCTTGGACAATACCTTCGCCATTTCTTTGTAGGTTGGGTTGAGCTAGAGCGAAACCCAACGCATTTGTTGGGTTTCGTGCCTCAACCCAACCTACAAAGCGCGTCCATTTTTCGGTTTGGCGAAGGTATTGTTGGAGAAACCCGGTTTCTGGTAACCGAATAAAGCGTTCAGCAGTTAATTCGGGGCGATTTAAGTAGCCTCTCGCCAGTCCATCACCGCTGATGTACAACTCACCAGGAATTCCAATCGGTACAGGTTGTAAATTCTTATCTAATATATACACTTGAGTGTTAGGAATTGGGCGACCGATCGGCGGCTTTTCGCTGTCGTCGCTAATTTCTGCAACGGTAGCCCAAACAGTTGCTTCGGTTGGCCCATAAGCGTTAAAAAATCTGCGATCGGCACCCCATATCTTTACAATATCCTGAGAACAAGATTCGCCAGCACAAATAATAGTTTGCAGCGCGGGAAGTTCTTCTTTTGGTAAGACTGATAGCACCGCAGGCGGAAGCGTGACGTGGGTAATAGCATTGTCGCGCAATAGCTTTATTAAACTTTGTCCGGGTAAAAGAGATTCTTTGTTTGCTAAGTAAAGCGTTGCTCCTGTTCCTAATGCCATGACAATCTCAAATATCGAGGCATCAAAACTCAAGGATGCGAATTGCAGAATGCGGCTACTTGGCTGTACATTGAAAATATCAATCTGAGCTTCCGCCAAGTTATAAAGTCCTTTATGCTGTACCAAAACGCCTTTCGGCTTTCCGCTTGAGCCAGAGGTGTAGATTACATAAGCTAGGTTGTCATGCGTGACGCTACTGGTTAGATTTTCTTTGCTGTATTGTCGAATATTCTCCAAATCTTTGTCTATAAAGATTACAGATAAATCACGCCGGAGATCCCCCCAACCCCCCTTGAAAAGGGGGGCTATAGAGGAATGAGTTAGTAAGATTGATACCTGAGCATCTTCTAGCATAAAGCTAAGGCGTTCTTGGGGATAGGTGGGGTCTAAAGGTAGATATGCTCCACCCGCTTTAAGGATACTCAACAATCCCACTATCATGTCTAAAGAACGCTCTAGGCAAATGCCAACTAAAACGTCTGGAACTACACCGAATTGTTGCAGGTGATGTGCGAGTTGGTTGGCTCGGATGTTCAGTTCGCGGTAGGTTAATTGCTGATTTTCAAAGACTAGAGCGATCGCATCAGGATTCTTCTCTACTTGCGCTTCAAATAACTGATGAAAACACTGCTCAATTTTGGATTTTGGATTTTGGATTTTGGATTGATTATGGCTAAATTCTACTAATAGCTGATGCCGTTCTGCATCGGTCAAAATTGGCAACTCAGAGAGGCGCTGTTCTGGATTGGCGACAATGCTTTCTATCAGCGTTTGGAAATGTCCCAACATCCGAGTAATAGTGGTGTCATCAAATAAATCAGTGCTGTACACCACTTGTGCTTTAATACTTTCCAAATCTGACCAGAAGTGGAACTCTAAATCTAACTTCGCAGTTCCGGTGTCAAACTCCAGCAAACTCAAAGTTAGTTCAGGCAAATATAACGCTTCTACTGGAGTATTTTGCAAACTAAAGCTTACCTGAAATAGGGGATTACGACTTAAGTCACGCTCCGGATGCAGTACTTCGACTAGCTTTTCAAAGGGCAAGTCTTGGTGAGCATACCCTCCCATTGCTACCTCTTTCACCCGACTTAGCAATTTCCGAAAAGTCGGGTTTCCCGATAAATCTGTACGCAGCACTAAACTATTGACAAAAAAACCAATTAAGGTTTCGATTTCGCTCAGGTTGCGGTTAGCGATCGGTGAGCCTACGGCGATGTCTTCTTGTCCTGTATAACGGTAAAGTAAAGTTTTAAATGCTGCCAGTAAAGTCATAAATAAGGTGACGTTTTCTTGCTGGCTTAATGACTGTAGCGCCTTACTCAAAGATGCTGGTATTGTGAGAAATTGCTTCGCCCCCCGGTAAGTTTGAACTGCTGGACGATATCGATCGGTAGGCAGATTTAGGATGGTAATTTTGTTTAAGTGTTGCCGCCAATAAGCTAACTGGGTTTCTAATAGTTCACCTTGTAACCATTGGCGCTGCCATTCGGCAAAGTCGGCATACTGAATGGGCAGTTCTGGCAGAGGAGAAAGCTGTTTATCTAGAAAGGTTGTGTAGAGAATTCCCAGTTCTTTAATTAGCACGCCAATAGACCAACCATCGGCAACAATATGATGTAAATTTAGCAGTAGGACATATTCGGTTTCACTTAGTTGTAGCAGCGTCACTCGTAATAATGGCCCTTCGGCTAAATTGAAAGGATGCTTAGCCTCGTGTATAGTTAGTGTTCGCGCTTCGGTTTCCTGTTCGGTTGGCGATCGGTTTTGTAGGTTTATGACAGGCAGGGGTATGGTTAAGGAGGGAGCTATTGCTTGAACTGGTTGCCCCTCTACCATGACAAAGGTAGTACGTAAGGTTTCGTGGCGGCGGACAATTTCGTTGAATGTCTGCTCTAAGGCGGTTAAGTTGAGGGAACCTTTGAGGCGAAGTGCTGTTGAGACATTGTAGAAGGGATTGCCCGGTGCCAAGCGATCGAAAAACCATAGCCGCTGCTGGGCAAAAGATGCAGGGAAAACAAAGACTTCTGCTTCTTGCTCAATATTTAGTTTTTTGTCATCAGCCTTGAGGCAGTTTTCGGCACTATTTTTGGTCATCTTTGGGTGCATTTTAGTATAAATAATGATGGCAACAGTGAAAGTTGACTCGCTTCAATGGTTTTGCCAAGATCGTCCTCAATGGCATGGTGGGTGTCTGGCCTATGATACATCAATACAATTTGGAGAGACTACCGACAAAGAAGTATGGAACGATACACAACATTTGCTTGTTTACAATGGGTAATTACTCGCATAAACCTGAGAGTTACAACCGCAGGATGATTGGGTCTTTAGCCATCTCTTTCGCTGGAGAGGTGTAAGTTTTCGCCTACGGTTGTTATATTTACTGTAAGTAAAAAATAGCACCAAATGAGAGTTATGCAACCGCGCCTATAACTGTCCATCTTATAACATCCAGATCGGATGTATTAATTGACGGTGCAAACAAATTAATGAATCTCTCTGGAAGAGAGTTTAGATAGTGCCTTGCTGAATCGACCAATAAATCAAAGGAGGAAACCATTGTTATGAACGAGAACGATCGCACTTTTGCTCAGCATGACGAGAAGGATCAATACAATATGAGTCAACCTGAAGTTCAACCTACAGAAGAAAAAATTGTGATGAGCGAGAACAAGCAGCCTTCTGAGGAGCATCAAGAAAATGCTCAAGCAACCGATCAACCTGCTGGTCATCCAGTTGCCACACGCATTGGAGCCGCTGCTGGTGGGGTAGCTGGAGCAGCGATCGGCAGTTTAGTTGGCGGTCGCGCTGGAGCAATGCTTGGTGCTGTAGTAGGCGCAGTAGCTGGCGGTATAACTGGTAACGATGCAGGCGAGGGTATCAGTCACACTGTAGAAGGCGTAACAGACGCAGTAAAGAGTGTAGCTGAGGGAGTTAACCGCACTGTAGAAGATGTAGGGGACGTAGCAAAGGATACGCTTGAGGAAGTCAAGCCTTCTGTAGTAGGTATAGCGGAGTCCGTCAGGAGTACAATTGAGGAGGCCAAGCCTTCTGTAGTAGGTATAGCGGAGTCCGTCAGGAGTACAGTTGAGGAAGCCAAGCCTTCTGTAGTAGGTATAGCGGAGTCCGTCAGGAGTACAGTTGAGGAAGCCAAGCCTTCTGTAGTAAATGCAGCGAACACCTTTAACCAAGCCGTTGAGGATGTCAAGCCATCTGTAAAAGATGTAGCCCAGTCGGTAAAGAGTGCTGTTGAGGAAGTGAAGCCTTCTGTAGTAGACGCCGTTAAGGGTAGCGCTGAGGGAATCAAAACCTCTGTTCAAGGTGTAGGCGACGCGGTAAGGGATGCAGCCCAAGAAGTGAAGCCCTCTGTAGTAAATGCCGTCAAGGGTAGCGCCCAGAAGATCGAGTCTTCTGTTGAAGGTGTAGGAAACGCGGTAAGGGATACAGCTGAGGAAGTCAAGCCTTCTGTAGTAAATGCCGTCAAGGGTAGCGCCCAGAAGATCGAGTCTTCTGTTGAAGGTGTAGGAAACGCTGTCAAGGATAAAGCTGAGGATGTCAAGTCCTCTGTAGCGAAGTCACCAAAAGGTGCAACTGAGGATGTCTCATATGTAACTATTGTTGATAATCGCACTACCTCTGCCTCTGTAGACACTGGAATGCCAGTAGCTTCTGCTAATACGGGCTTTTATCAAGGAGAAGTTGCTCCGATGGAAGTCTATGGAGAGACTGGTTACGTTGAGAACTCAACCTTCGGCACTCAATCAGCCAACCTTGGTGTGGAAGATGACAGTGTTGAAGCTAAAAACCAGATTCGCCGGGAACAGTTAGACGTTGACGATCGAAATTTGAACATTATCGATCGCAGCACGCCGTTGTAATAACTTTGCACAAGCTTTCTTGTTTGGTTAAAGCTTGAGTTATAACGTTTGATGGGGGGTGGGTCAACAATGACCCACCTTTTGCAGTAAAAGATTAGTATATTTGCGTTAGCAAGGAAGTTGTTTAAGTATTTTTGCTCTGCGGGTTGAGGGAAGATAGCTTCATCCTCCTACTCTCACGAGAAATTGGTACTAAAGCAGGAGCTTTACTTTTATCATTAGTATCTTTAAAGCTTTCAACCACCTTAGATAATTCTCCAATTGTCGGTGCCTCAAAAACGCTACGCAAAGGCAACTCCACCTTGAAAGCATCGCGCACCCTGGAAA
>CASBRD010000031.1 GCA_949128025.1 Oscillatoriales cyanobacterium PMM_0008
ATAAAGATTTCTCCCAATTTATTCCGTTCAATACGTAAGTCGCGATTGAGCTGACAGAACTCAAAAAATTGGTCGTCTGTCATTGATATTGTTGGCGGCATCCGCAACACTATAGACTCGGAAAGCATGATTTATTTCCTCATTATTTATGCCTACAATAATGCTACCAAATTTTACTCATATTAAGGACAAACCCCGGCAATACCGACTCACCGCTAACTGTCGCCGGATTTTCTAGACATTCCACTTCTTGATTGGGACGATAAATATAAACTCTCCGATTCTTCCGGTCAATTAGCCAGCCTAACTGTACTCCTGGCTCTCTCATATATTCTTCCATTTTTTCTTGCAAAGGCTTCAGATTATCAGAAGCCGACCTCAGTTCAATTACAAAATCTGGACAAATGGGAGCAAACTTTTGCTTTTGTTCGGCTGATAAAGCATTCCACCGTTCTAGTTTTATCCAAGAGGCATCGGGAGAGCGTTCTGCACCCGTTGATAGCTTAAATCCTGTGCTGGGGCTAAAAGCTATACCTGTGCCATCTTGTTCCGACCATACCCATAATTGCCCTAAGATGTTAAATTCTCGGTTTCCTGTTTCTGAACCAGTGGGTGGCATAATAACCAATTCTCCTAATTTATTCCGTTCAATCCGTAAGTCGCGATTGATCTGACAGAACTCAAAAAACTGATCGTCTGTCATTTGCATTGTTGATAGAATTCGCAACACTATTGGCGATGAAAGCATAAGTTATTTCCTCATTATTTATACCTACAATAATGCTACCAAATTTTACTTATATACAGCTTATATATAGCAACCGCTTTCGTCGGTTAGGACATTCTGAATTGCCGAAACCGTTCGGCTGAGCTATCACGGCGAAGCCCTTGATTCTAAACACTTCTTCCCCTAGTCCCTAGCCCCTAGCCCCTAGTCCCTAGCTATACATAGTAGGGTGAGCATTGCCCACCCTACTTTTATCTTTTGGCTTTTACCTTTTGCCTTACTTGTCGGGTTGAGGAGTCATCCGCAGATAGGGTTTGATTTCGTTATATCCTTTGGGGAATTTTTCCTTGAGGACTTCGGGATCTTTGAGGGAGGGGACAATCACCACGTCATCCCCATCTTTCCAGTTGACTGGAGTCGCCACACTATAGTTATCCGTGAGTTGCAGGGAATCAATTACCCGCAGAATTTCATCGAAGTTGCGACCTGTGCTGGGGGGATAGGTGAAGCTCAAGCGCAGTTTCTTTTGAGGGTCGATGACGAAGACAGTCCGAACGGTCACTGTGTTGGTGGCGTTCGGGTGGATCATGTCGTAAAGGTCAGAGACTTTCTTATCCGGATCTGCGAGGATGGGATAGTTGAGCTTGACGCTCTGGGTTTCTTCAATATCGCCAATCCAGCCTTTGTGGGATTCTTCGTCATCCACGCTCAGAGCAAGTGCTTTGACGTTGCGCTTGTCAAATTCTGGTTTGAGACGGGCGACTTCGCCTAATTCGGTGGTACAAACTGGTGTATAATCTGCGGGGTGGGAGAACAGTACGACCCAGCTGTCGCCTGCCCAGTCGTAAAACTTGATTTCGCCTTCGTTTGAAGCTTGAGTAAAATCGGGTACAATGTCGCCTAATCTAAGCACCATAATAAGTGGTTTCCTCGGATCTGAAACCGATAAATTGTCTACTTTGAGATCATGCCATAAAAACTCCGGTTATCCGATCGGGTTTTAGATATTTTAATGATTGCAGGAAACGAGTTTTTACGGTGGGCTGTGCGATCGCGAAGCGTGCCGTAGGCGATCGCTCTTTTGTAGCTGCAAAGTGGTCTGCTGGCTATTTTGACATCAAGCCTAGCTCGTTACTCGGATATATGAGCTATTGCTTGCCATATTTCATCACGGCGCAAGTGGTTGAGTGCTTTGCTTAGGTGTGGTGTGGGTTGGTGACATTTCTTCTCAACTGGGCAAGCGGTGCGATCGACCTAGATGAGCAAATATATTTGCTGATTATACTATAATTAGCACGCCATTTTAACACATAAAAAAAAATAAAAGTATGGCAATTCTCAATGCCAAAAACTTATCCCTAGCCGAGGTAGATCGTCTGTTCGGCTTCCAAATGCAGTTTGATGGCTCATTTACACCACTGTTATCCCTAGAACGTCTGTCACAGTTTGAACAGCAGGAACTCCTGCAAATTAGGGATGATTTTCGTAACTATCTGACAGAAGGGAAAGTTCTGGAAGGACTGGTGAAAGCTTTAACTATTTTTCCGCTGCTGCGATTGGCTGGTTTCTATCGATCGCCTATCAAAATCAGCCTGGAAGAAGATATCGATCGCATTAATATCGAAGATGAAGATACACTTATTACAGGTCGGTATGATATTTTAGCAATCAACAGGACTATACGTACAACAACTGATACATATTTTTGGGTTTTGGTGATTGAATCTAAAAACAGTAGTGTTGCTCCTTCGGCTGGTTTACCTCAATTGCTCACTTACGCCTATAATAGTTTAGAACGTCAAAGATCGGTTTGGGGATTAACTACAAATGGAGAGCTTTGTCAATTTGTGTACATCCAGCCAGGAACTCCCCCGACTTATCAGTTAATGCCATTACTGAATTTAATGGAATCAGAGCGTTCTATTGAAATTTTACAAGTTCTCAAAGCTATTTGTAAGTTACAGCAGAGTTAACAGTCATCTAACTAGGGAAGTTGTTGAAATTTGTGTTGTGGAAACGAATATTTATATCGATCGCGCTTTTGCTGGGGGTATGGTTAAGCTTTGACCTACTCTCCCATTTGGTGGTGGAAATCTTGTGGTTTCAGGAAGTTGGGTATTTGTCAGCGTTTCTGTTGCGCCTCAAGACGCAGGTGGGACTGTGGGCGATCGCATCTACCGTCAGCGCTGGTTTTCTCGTGGTTAACCTGGCTATAGCTCGACAGTTCCAGCATCCAGAACCAGAAATAATATCGTTTCCGGTTGTGTCTGAATCATTATGGCCGCAGAGGGGCAACCCCACCCCCAACCCCTCCCCGTCCCACGGGGAGGGGAGAAGGAGAGAGGGGCAGAGGGGCAAAACGAACAATTCCGACGTAGACGGATTTGATATAACGAATGTAGCAGAGATAGCGGAATCTTCTCTACCAGGGACTATAAGGCTAACCTGGCTTTTAGCGATCGCGCTGGGACTGAGTTTGCTGGTGGGGTCGATGTTGATTCATTATGCCCAGGTTGCCTTCAGTTTTTGGCATCCGAATCTGGCTCTACCCAGCGTGTTGCCGCCGCTGCCACCTCGGTTCGATCTCCTGTCAATTTGGCAGATGGTCGCGTCGCTGCAAATTTGGCAGGTAGGCGTACTGGGAATATTGGCGATCGCAATTATTTCCCGGCCCGACTTTTGCCTAAAAGCGATCGCCGCCTTAATGAGTTTGAGTTTTGGCGCAGTGCTATCAGGACACTGGGACAAAGTTTTGCAATATTTTAATCCCACTATTTTTAACCGGAGCGATCCACTATTTACAAAAGATATTAGTTTTTATGTCTTTACTCTGCCTGGTTGGGAATTGCTGGAATTTTGGCTGGTGGGACTATTTTTGTATGGCTTAGTCGCTATCTCTCTGGTTTATTTACTTTCAGGAAATAGCCTGAGTCAAGGAATTTTTCTAGGTTTTAGTCAGCCACAGCAGCGCCACTTATACGGACTGGGCAGTACCTTTATGCTGAGTGTGGCTCTCAGTTATTGGCTTCGCCGCTACGAACTCCTTTATTCCACTCGCGGAGTTAGCTATGGCGCTGGCTACACAGATGTAACAACTCAGTTACCAGTCTATACCGGGTTAAGTTTTCTAGCATTGGCGATCGCGATTTCACTCCTGTGGCAAACTGTTTTCTGGTTCCAAACAAAAAAGCAGTGGTTCGGTAAACTGAATAAATTTTTACCTGTTTTCTTTATCTTTTGCCTTTTTAGTTTTTCCCTTTTACTTCCTCCAGCAGTACAACGCTTAATCGTTCAACCAAACGAATTAGCGGTGGAACGACCTTACATACAGCGCAGCATTGCCCTCACCCGTCAGGCATTTGGTTTAGAAGATATTGAAGTCAGAACTTTTGACCCGCAAGGAAAACTTAATTATCAAGATATCCAGGCGAACGACCTGACTATTAACAATATTCGTCTTTGGGATACCCGTCCGCTACTGCAAGCCAATCGCCAACTGCAACAAATCCGCCTTTATTACAAGTTTGCCAACGCCGACATTGACCGCTACGTCCTAAAAAAAGACACCGATAAGCGAATAGTGAAAGAGGAAGATACAGAAAAGCGACAAGTTATTTTAGCAGCAAGGGAATTAGACTACAGCGCTGTACCTCAACAAGCCCAAACTTGGGTGAACAAACACTTAATTTATACTCACGGATATGGTTTTACCGTCTCGCCTGTCAATACCGTTGGCCCTGGGGGTTTACCAGACTACTTTGTTAATAATATTAGCAGCCCCGATCCCACTGAGGACGGCGGTACTTTGCAGACTTCCAGCGAGGGAATTCGCGCCAGCATTCCCATCGATCGTCCCAGGATTTATTATGGCGAAATCACTAAAAATTATGTTATTGCTCCAACCAAAGTTAAGGAGTTGGACTATCCCAGTGGCGATGAAAATGTGTATAACACCTATGATGGACGGGGTGGGATCGGAATTAGCAGTTGGTGGCGTCGGTTGCTGTTTGCCAAGTACTTGCAGGATTGGCAAATGCTCTTTACCAGAAATTTCACTCCTGAAACTAAAGTGCTATTCCGCCGAGATATTAACCAGCGAATTAGGACGATCGCTCCCTTTTTGCGCTATGACAGTGACCCTTATCTTGTAGTTGCCAATGCGAATTTAAACAATAAAGATTCATCAGCATCACCCAATTATTTGTATTGGATTGTCGATGCCTATACCACAAGCGATCGCTACCCTTATTCCGAGCCTGGTGAAGACCAATTCAACTACATACGCAATTCAGTAAAAGTCGTCATTGATGCCTATAACGGCAGCGTATTTTTCTACATTGCCGATCCTCAAGATCCAATTATTAACTCTTGGAAAACTATTTTTCCAGAACTATTCAAACCACTGAAGGAAATGCCAGTCAATCTGGTAAGTCATATTCGGTATCCAGTCGATTTTTACAGCATCCAATCCGAACGATTGCTGACTTACCACATGACCGATCCGCAAGTCTTCTACAACCGAGAAGATCAGTGGCAACTTCCCACAGAGATTTATGGCAATAAACCGAAACTGGTGGAACCCTATTACTTAATTATGAAATTGCCAACGGAAGCAACAGAAGAATTCATTCTGCTGCTTCCGTTTACCCCCACGCAACGCCCCAACTTAATTGCTTGGTTAGCAGCACGTTCGGATGGAGAAAACTACGGTAAGTTATTGCTTTACCAGTTTCCCAAACAGGAACTGGTCTACGGAATTGAGCAGATTGAAGCGTTGATTAACCAAGATCCGGTAATTTCCCAGCAGATTTCGCTCTGGAATCGCGAAGGTTCGCGTGCGCTGCAAGGAAATCTTTTGGTGATTCCGATTGAGCGATCTTTGCTATATGTGGAACCCCTTTATCTGGAAGCAACAGAAAATAGCTTGCCGATATTAGCAAGGGTAATTGTCGCTTACCAAAACCGCATCGTGATGGCAGAAACTCTGGAACAAGCACTCAATGCAATTTTCCAACAGCAGAAACCAACTCCTGCGATCGTCCGTCCTCTTCAAGGCTGAGAGAAACCGGGTTTCTGAAAGACCGATCGCGTCAACTTTATCTTCTAAACCTATCTAACAATTCATCTCGCGATAATTGCATCAGCAATTGGGTAAACTCTTCTGGTGGCAATTCCAACAATGGTTCGATAATTGACCTCAGTTCATCATCCAAAACACCAAAGCGAACTCGCAGCATATTTTCCACAACAAGGCGTTCCCCTTGCTGGATTCCTCTTTGAATACCTTGCTGTATTCCTCTTTGAATACCTTGTTGGATTCCTTGTTCCACCCCTGACTGTACAGCTGCATCCAGCCTTTCTAAATAAAGTGGTGATAATTCCATAATTAACTCCCTATCCTCTGAATCTAAATTTTGATTGGCTTCTAAGGTAACGCGCAGGCTATATAATAACTCTAGCGCATTTACTCGCAATGGGTTATCTTCTGGCAGTGCCGTCAATTCGTTAATAGCTTGTTTTTGCACTTTTCCCTTACCAAGAATTCTCAGCCACAGTGTTTCTGGGGTGCGGGGTAACTGATGAATGGCTACTATTGCTGTTTTCAAACCCTCTCCTAAAAAATAAACTCCTGGTAGCCAGTTTTCTCGGTCGTAAATTGCTCTAAACTCATCTAATAAAAGTGGTGATGCGGTGGGAGTGAAAATCCATAATTTAGGTAATTGCGATTCATTAAGGCGAGTATTTTCTCGTTTTGCCTGACGTTCTATATCTGCATGAACGTCAAACAATTTACTTATACAACTGCGAACTTGGCTGCTTGTGACTGCATTACGAAATGGTTCAAATATTGAGGGAGTGGTAGCAAATCTCCCTAGTAATCCCAAGGCTTGTGCTTCGCTTGTTAGTGTTGATGATGGCGTAAACCATACATCGATTTCTCGCACTTCTCCGGCGACATTGCGGCTGGTTTGTACTTGTCCTAATGGAGTTAATAATTCTTTCAGGTAGTCTTTGGCAAATTGGTCGTGTGGAAAGCGGGTCATATCATGTCCGGTAGCATCGGTTACCTAAAAAATTATTGTGATTATTCTGCATCTGCGTTCATCTGCGTCCATCTGTCTACCCTACGGGAAGGCGAAGCGCCTACATCTGCGGTAAAAATTTAACCAACGATGACAACAGACAATTTGACGTTATGGCATTAACCAAAGATTTTAAAGAAAGAAAGCTAAAATCTGAAACCCGGCGAAATGCGGAGCTTATAATCTTGTTGTGCCTGCTTCTAAGGTGTCTACTCTGCGGCGCAAAATCCCAAGTTCTGCTGCAAATTCATCTTCCAATCGCCGCATAGTGGTTAAATCTTCTTCTGTAATTTCTTCACCAGTCAATGCGATCGATTCATGAATCTTTTCCAAGCGGGTATTTAATCTAGCTGCAAATTCATAGCGAGTAAAAACTCGATCTTCCCAATGTCTGAGATCTGAATATACTCGAATATAACGGTAGTTTTCTGCTAGAGATTGCCATGCTTGAAACACCCAATCAGTCAGTTGTAGTTCTAACAATGGCGAAACTAAGCTGGCTTGCGCCATTCCATCTTTATCCTCTTCATCCCTACCTGAAAAAGAGGAAGAATAAGGACTAAAACGTTTATTTATAGATGCTTGAGACTCCGTAGACTGGGTGATGCTGGCAATTAGCAAGATGTTGATGAATGCTGCTGAACCAAATGGTAAATTGTTCCCAAAAATTTTCGCCATTGTTTACCCTCAGATCTAAAGGTATTTCTCAGTTAAGTGAACCCTTACCTGTAAAAGCTTGCAGGACTCTTTGACTTGACTAGGAGTCTCTGGAGATTTTACTTTACTGGAAATTACTTAAGTGTTTATACTTCAAACCAATATATAACTTTTGGGAAAAATAGCAAATTCAGTAGTTTTACGGGTGGAAGTGTCAATCCAATGCAGCACGACACGGATATACACGGATGCACTGATAATGATTATCCTAAGTAAGCTTCTAAAACTTGCGCGTTTTGCTGAATTTCAGCGGGGGTGCCATCGGCGAGATTTCGGCCTTCGGCTAATACCCAGACGCGATCGCACAAGGACATAATCACGTCCATATTGTGTTCGATAATCAGAAACGTCATACCCTCGCGGTTCCACGTCACAATGCGATCGCAGATTTGATTAATCAACGTCGGATTCACCCCAGCTGCCGGTTCATCCAATAAAATTAGTTTGGGATCGGTCATCAGCGCCCGCGCCATTTCCAGCAGTTTCCGCTGTCCGCCAGATAGCGCCCCCGCATAAGCTCCAGCCATGTGGGCCAATCCCACAGATTCCAGGATGGCTTCAGCCCTTTCCCGCTGTTGCTTTTCTTCCTCAATTACCTGCTTGGGTTGCAACCAAACATTCCAAAAGTTTTCACCAGTTTGCTTTTGCGCCCCCAAAAGCATATTTTCCATCACCGATAATCGGGATAGCACTCGCGCTACCTGAAACGTGCGAACCATACCCATCTGGGCAATTTGGTGAGGCTGCAAGTGCTGAATCGGTTCGCCGTCAAAAATCACCCGACCGCGATCGGAGCGAATAAAATTAGAAAGCAGGTTAAAAAGAGTAGTTTTACCAGCACCGTTTGGGCCGATCAGCCCTGTAATGCTACCCTGCGCCACCTCAAGCTTCGCATCGTCCACCGCCCTCAGACCGCCAAAACTTTTGCCAAGTCCATAAGCTGCAAGCATTGGAACGTTACCTGCCAAGAGTTAGTTCCTCCTTTTTCCCTAAGATACCTTGCGGTCGCGCCATCATCAGCACCATTAGCAACAGACCGATTACCATCACCCGAAATGCGCCCAAACGGGCATCATCGAAAGGCAGAAGTGCAGGCAGAACAAAGCGCGTCACTGTATTGTAAGCCCAAAAAATAATTGCTCCCAGCACTGTACCCACATTGTTACCGGCTCCGCCTAAAACTACAATAGTCCAGGCTTCAAAAGTCGTCAGGGGAATAAAATCATCTGCGTAAATAGATGTTTGTTGCCAAGCGTAGAAGGAACCGGCAATTCCTGCGATCGCACCTCCTAACATCAACGATTGCAACTTATACCAAAAAACATTTTTGCCCAAAGCTTTAGCCACTTCCTCATCTTCGCGGATAGCTTTGAGGACGCGACCCCAGGGCGATCGGGCCAATCGTTCCATTTGCCAGAATATCACCGTCAGCACCAGCAGCAACAGCACCATCAACCCAGCTTTATAGGTGTAGTCATACAGCGCCATCACTCCTGCAACGTAAACCGCCAAACCCAACAGCGAACTGGCCATCCCCAATATCAGCGAACCGACTGGAAACCTGTTTTCTGTCTTTCCTTGCTGCAATTCCTTAGAGAACCACTGCCACATTCGCCAAAAAGTCAAGCCAGCAATCAGCGTCAGCAGGGCAATCATCATCAGCCTCATCAGCAAATTTGGACTCCAAGTTGCCAGTGGCAGAGGAAAACCTTGCACCCCAAAAGTCCCTCTAGTCAACCACTCTTCGTTTAGCACAATCAAACGGATCACCTCAGAAACGCCGATCGTGACGATCGCCAGGTAATCTTCCCGCAGTCGCAGAGTTGATAAACCGATCAGCAGCCCCAACAGTGCCGCTAAACCAGCACCTAGAGGCACCGCAATAATCAGCGGAACTCCTTTTAAAGCTAGCAATACGGTGGTATAAGCTCCCACCGTCATAAAGGCCACGTGCCCAAAGTTAATCAGACCAGTGTAGCCCCATTGTAAATTTAGTCCCAAGCTGAACAGGGCAGCTATACCTGTAGAAATTGCCAGGAAAACGAGATAACCAACCATGTAGAGTTTGAGAGATAGAATGGCAAAACAGAAGGGTGCATCTTTACCCGAAACAATCTATCGGGAGAATGCGGCTTAAAAATAGCACTACGCTAACGCATTCTACCCTATGGGGAGACAAGGGGGACAAGGAGGACAAAGGCACAACAAAGAGAAAACTTATGAAAGGGGAAAGTGAAAAGGGTCAAGGAGAAAGGGAAACCCCATACTTAAAAGCAGGAGTTTCCCAACGGAACATTCTCAGAAGTAGATTGCATCGGTTAACTTACAAACTAGATTTCTTAATCGATGAATTATCTGATGATGAATTGGAAACGACTTGGAGTATACTACAAGAAGTATACTACGATATTTATGTGGTCAAAGCCATTCAAGAGGCCAAGCGAAATCTCCAGCCTGGGGATACCATGAACTACGAAGAAGCAGTGCGACTATTGCACTTGCCATAGATTTTTTAGGATCGAAGTTAAAATTTTAGATTTTTGATTTAAAGATTTTTATTTGGAATTGACGATTTTAAATCTGAAATTTTAAATCTGAAATCTGAAATTCACCTAGCCCCAAGTATAATGTAAAATTTGCAGTTAGAGAACGCCCCCCCCGTGAGTCTAGATGTACGCTACGCCAGATCCTTTTTAGTCGATATCAAAAACTTAGAGTACGCAGCTCGTGAGCATATTTACGCAGTCGTATTTGAAAAGTACAAACAGATCGATCGCATTAAAGACTTGCCAGGGCTAAAACGGCTCGATTCTGAAGGCATCTTTTACCGATTCAGTGTAGATAACTACATAATTGGCGTAGAATTGACCGGGCATATCGTTAAATTTCTGCGCGTTTTGCCCAAACCGGACATATAGCAAAGTGCTTCGGCTTTAGTCGAAGCAATACGCGCAGGCTACACCAACATTCTTTATGCTTCTTAATGCCCAATGCCTAATCCTCAATCGCTAGTACCTTAAACTGTTAAGGAAAAAGATAATAGGATAATATTTGCTATGGACGCAGCTGCACTCTGGCAACGCTACCAAGACTGGCTTTATTACCATCAAGGGCTGGGATTTTACCTAGATGTCAGTCGGATGCGGTTTGACGACGCCTTTGTGGAGGCGTTGCAGCCCAAGTTTGAAAAGGCTTTTCAGGATATGGCGGCTTTGGAGGGAGGTGCTATAGCCAACCCCGACGAAAACCGCATGGTGGGTCACTACTGGCTGCGAAACCCGGATCTTGCCCCAACGCCAGAAATCAAACAACAAATCGTCGAGACACTAGAGAAAATCGAAGCATTTGTTCGCAAAGTCCACACCGGGGACATTCATCCACCATCCGTCCCCAAATTTACCGACATTATTTCTATTGGCATCGGTGGTTCGGCACTAGGCCCGGAATTCGTCGCCGAAGCCTTAGCGCCAGATTACCCACTCCTGCGAATTCACTTCATCAACAATAGTGACCCAGCTGGGATCGATCGCCTTCTCAGCAAGCTAAAAGACCGACTTGGCAGCACTATGGTATTGACAATCTCCAAATCTGGAGGAACGCCAGAACCGCGCAACGGCATGATTGAAGTCAAAAAAGCTTACGCTGCCAAAAATTTGGACTTTTCCCAGTACGCTGTTGCCATCACAGGTGTTGGCAGTAATTTAGACAAACAAGCCAAGTCAGAAGGCTGGCTAGCAACCTTTCCGATGGAAGATTGGGTGGGAGGACGCACTTCGGAATTATCAGCTGTAGGCTTGCTTCCAGCCGCCTTGCAGGGAATCGACATCCGCGCCATGCTTGCCGGTGCTAAAGAAATGGACACCGCCACCCGCGTACCCCACATTAAAAATAACCCAGCCGCCCTACTAGCCCTATCCTGGTACTTTGCGGGTAATGGCAAAGGCGAAAAAGATATGGTGGTGCTGCCTTACAAAGATAGTCTGCTGTTATTTAGCCGTTATCTTCAGCAACTTGTGATGGAATCCTTGGGTAAAGAGAAAGACCTCGATGGCAATATCGTCCACCAAGGTATCGCCGTCTACGGTAACAAAGGCTCAACCGATCAACACGCCTACGTGCAGCAACTGCGCGAAGGCGTCCCAAATTTCTTCCTCACTTTTATTGAAGTTTTAGAGGATCGTCAGGGGCCATCGATAGAAATAGACCCAGGAGTTACATCGGGAGATTATCTATCAGGTTTTTTACAGGGAACCCGCAAAGCTCTTTACGAAAACCATCGCGATTCTATCACCCTAACGATTCCCCAAGTTAATCCCCACACGGTTGGGGCGTTGATTGCGCTTTACGATCGGGCCGTCGGTTTATACGGTTTCTTGATTAACGTCAACGCTTATCACCAACCGGGTGTAGAAGCTGGTAAGAAAGCAGCCGCAGTTATTCTAGATTTACAGAAACGGGTGGTGCAGATACTTAAGCAGGAAGGGACTTCTGTTTCTATTGCCCAGTTAGCTGAAAAAGCTGGTGTTAGTGACGAAATAGAGGCAATTTACAAGATTTTGCGCCATATAGCAGCTAACGATCGCGGCGTAGTCCTACAAGGCAATCCAGCGTCACCCGCCAGTTTGACTGTTTCTGCCAGTTGATTTTTAGGGTAGCAGGGCTAGGGTAATTTCAAATTTTAGATTTTAGATTTTAGATTTTTTTCAATTTGAAATTTTCAATCTTAAATCTGAAATTCCCTGACCGGCAGAGTTAGGGCGATTAATCGTGAAGTAAGCTGGGGTGAGTAAGAACAAAAACGTCCCTTGTCCCCTCTCCAGAAGATATCGGTTTAATGGGAGTGGTAAAATGAAAGAAGTTGCGATCGTTTACTAGCAAAAGTTCGCCGGGATTAAGAACTTTCTTCAAGACGGGCTTTTCCTTTTTAGCCACATAGAGATGGGTTTCCCCACCTTCAATATTTTCTCTATCAACTGAGAAAATACCTATAAAATCACAACCATCTCTGTGTATCCCTTCGGGTGCTGGATTGCCAAAATTGTTGGGCGAACAAGTAGTTCTGATTTGATGAACTCCTATTTCAACGGCAGACTCAAGTTTAGAGTAATTCCTGAATTCCAAGACAAGTTTTTTAAACTCATCCAGTTCTACAAGTGCATCATCTAGTTCGCCAAACTCTCTCCTGATATCGCCAACCAACGGATTGTATTGCTTACTTTGAAAAAGATAACCATGAGGCAGCTTAGTTAACTCATTGCCAACGACTTTTAAGCGAGATAATCTTCGGAAACGATACTTACCTTTTATATAAGGATCGACAGGAAGATCTCTAAAAAAACGCTTAAAACCCTCCAGCTTGATGGTATCGACTTTTTCTAAAGCAAAACTAATAGAATATGGTGATTCCGTCGTTCCCAATAAAGTTTGCATTTTCTTTTACCCTTTATACTTTGATCCCCTTAACCGATTCTTCTTAAGGAGGTTTATAGTCCTAGTATAAAACAAATTTTTGTTAACTATAGTTAAATAAACTACAAAAATCGCAAAGTTGTGATAGAGCTTACGTTAAATAACTTAACAAAATCCTAGTAAGTAGGGTAAGTACATCCCACCCTACTGAAGGTGATATATTTTACTTCCAAGTCAGAGATGAAACTAATTTCGCACTGCTTCCACTAACGCTTGGCACGATCGCAGGAAAATAGCAACATCTACGCCAAGGGCAACATATTGCACGCCGCTAGCAATCCACTGCTTCGCCACTTCGGGATTGTCGGCAAACGTGCCAGCGGCTTTCCCTGCGTTGCGGATGATGGTAACGCATTTCTGCATGAGTTCAATTACGCGAGGATCTCGCACCTGTCCGGGAATACCTAGCGACTGGGACAAATCGTAAGGGCCGAGAAAGATAACATCAATGTGAGAGACGCTGACAATATCTGCGATGTTTTCCACGCCGCGCCTGCCTTCGACGTGAACGACAACGAGAGATTCCTCGTTCAACTTGTCGGTGATTTGCGTCCCTGCTGCTGTGTACAAGCCAGCGCGGGTGTTGAAGGAAAGACCGCGATCGCCAAGGGGGCTGTATTTTGCACCTAGCACAACGGCTTGGGCGTCTTCCTTGGTTTCAATCTGAGGCACTTGAACACCAGCACTGCCGATGTCAAGGGCGCGTTGAATTTGGGGGGCGTCATTCTTGCGGACTCTGACAACGGGTGCTATGCCCACACAATCTGCCGCACGGCAGAGGTCTTCGGCAACCAATGTGTGTAAAGCACCGTGTTCCATGTCTATAACGGCGAAGTCAAATCCTGCATATCCGCAAATTTCCATAAACGCCGGATAGGGGCAGTTAATAAACGTACCAAGTACGGTTTCGCCCTGCTTTAGTTTTCGTTTGAGTTGGTTTTCACGCATTGGTTAGTGTTAAGCTGTACCCATCTAGGCAAGAAAATCTTAATAAAATACCTCTTATGTCGATAACTTTCAGCCTAGACTTGACCTATTGTAGGGGTTAAATAGGCTAGCCATCTTTACTCCCATGCCCTTGATAATCGTGGTTGCAGATGATGACTTGGCAATACGTCTTTTTGTCACAGAATACTTAGAGATGTATGGCTACTCAGCGATCGCAGCTGAGGATGGTCAGGAGGCGCTGGAATTAGTTGAGGCATATCGCCCTCATTTGTTGGTCACCGACATCATGATGCCTCGGATGGACGGCTACGAGCTGGTGCGGCAGGTTCGTCAGCGACCGGAGTTCCGCCAGTTACCCGTGATTTTATTGACGGAGCGAAGGAGTACTGAAGAACGGATTCGCGGCTACGAGTTAGGATGCGATCTCTATCTTCCCAAACCATTTGAAATAAATGAACTAGGGGCAATAATTCGTAATCTCCTCCATCGAAAGATAGATCAATCTGACTCGAACTTACGAGCCTCGACAACCCTGCTTGACAAAACTAAGACAGTCTTAAAAGAATGCAAGTTGAGCAAGCGAGAACAGGAAGTACTGGATTTGATAACTCACGGTTTCTCAAATGCTGAAATTGGCGATCGCCTGCACTTAAGTGCTAGAACAATTGAAAAGTACGTCACTAGCCTTCTGAGAAAAACTACTACTAGCAACCGCACAGAACTGGTTCGTTTTGCGATGGAACAACATCTGGTGGAATAGCTAGCGCCGCTACGCGGAAGTCAAAAGTCAAAAATCCTTTGAGTGTCAGTAATGTATTGCAGCAAACCTTCGCAGGCATCTAACAAAAGATCGATAACCCGATCGAATCCCTCTGGGCCACCGTAGTAGGGATCGGGAACCTCTTTAAGGGTGTGACGAGTACAAAAGTCGCACATCAATCGCACTTTATCCCGATACTTGCCAGTTGGATCGAGACAGACAATATTTCGGTAATTTTCCTTATCCATTGCCAGAATTAAGTCAAATTCCTGAAAGTCTGACTTTTGAAACTGGCGTGCTTCACCACGAAGTTTTATGCCTCGAAGTTGAGCTGCTTGGGTCATGCGTCGGTCTGGGGGACTGCCAATATGATAACTGGAAGTGCCAGCGGAGTCGCAGATAATGCGATCGCCTAACGTCTGCGAAGCCGAATCCCTGAGTCCCGCTTGTTCAACTAGGTGATTCATGATATTTTCTGCTGAAGGCGATCGGCAGATATTACCCAGACAGACGAATAGCAACTTGTAAGGCATAATAACTAATATCTCAATACTTTTATATCTTACAGCAAAAGTTCGGTTCGCTTCAGCCAAATTGCTCTTAATCCAGCTGCCTTAGCACCTTGATAATCTTCTTTAAAACTGTCGCCAATATGCCATGCCGCTTCAGATGGACAGTCATGTTTGTGCAAACCTTTAACAAAAATTTCTGGTTCTGGTTTAGCTGCACCCACTTCTGTGGAAATCGTGATCGAAGTGAAAAATTTTGCCAAATGGAGGGCTGACAAAACAGAATAAATCCGAGAATCAAAATTAGACAATACGCCTAGTTGAATATTTTGTTTGTGCCAGTATTCCAAAGCTGGAAGAACATCAGGATAAATAAACCAAGGGTTAGCTGTAGCAAAGTGGGCATAAAGTTCAGCAAAAAAACTGGAAAAGTCGGCAAATTGCTGAACAACGCCCACCTCTTGAAAAGTTTTAAATGCGATCGCGCTCCACCACTCAAATTCTTTGCTCGGTATTTCTTGCCGTTCAACTCCAGGAAAAGCCATCCTACTACTTGATTTAAAGCTATTGTAGAAAGCTCGATCCAACGCTTTAGCTGAAACTTCTACTCCAAACCGAAGCGCTATTTCTCTGTAGACTTCCCCTACACTACCCCTAACTCCAAATAAAGTGCCCACTGCATCTAAAAAAATTACCTTTGGTTGCTGCATCAGACTAATTCTTCTTTCACTTTCAAACCATTCTTTTTAACAATGTAAGCTGGAACTCCTACGACCACACAATTATCAGGCACATTTTTAATTACAACTGCATTAGCACCTACAGTAACATTGTTCCCAACAGTTATATTACCAAGCACTTTTGCCCCAGCCGTTATTCTGACATTATCCCCAATTTTAGGCCGACCAGTTTTATCTTTGTAGCCAATTGATACCTGTTGGTTGATCCAGCAGTTTTCACCTATATCTGCCATAATAATTGTGCTAAAGCCGTGCTGAATAAATAGACCAGGGCCGATATTGCTAGACATATCTAAAAAGAGATAAGAGCATTCTTTATAAAAAATCTTAATTATTCGCATCACCAATCTAGCTGCAAAATTACCTTTAGCTATTCTGTAATAATATAAGTTTCTAAACTCTTGCTTCTTTGCCGTTAAAAACAACAAATTCCTTGAATCGGATGTACTTTTCCATTCAAATATTTCTACCCACCGTTTTACGTCCGCTACGATAACTTCTTTCTCGCTAGACAAATAGAATAATAATAGTTGAGGAGACATTAAAATTAGCTCGCCAACTAAAAAAATATTATTAATAAAATCTTTCACACCTTAACCTCCTTTGATTATGGAAAAAATTCTAAGCGATAGCGATAGAGCGCAACTGGCCTTTCAGCAGCAGCAAAATAATTCGGGTCTTGGGGCGAAAGGTAAACAGCAGTTATTTGATCTGCCTCAATTGCTGCACCAAACGCCTGAAGCCTTCTGTAAGCAGTTGTAGTTTCTACCTGATTCAAATAAAGTTGAGTAGGAGCGCGAAATATTTGTTGAGAAACTTCTGTCGAAATAAATTGATCGGGATTAGCAATTTCACTTGCTCGACTGGTAACAATTGAGACAAGTTGACGTTTTCCTGGGAGTAAAGTAATCTGACGATTGGGATTATGCGGGTCTGTTTTGACGGATAAGATAGCGCTAGAGCCCAAAACCGCCGTGGCTATATTCAACCCATTGAAAGCTCGATCTGCTACCACCGATTCCTGTAATTTTACATTTTGGATTTTAGATTTTGGATTGAAAATTGAAAATTCAAAATAATTTTGGTTGGCGACTTGAAAACGCACTGGAAAAGTTACGGGTTCATTGAGATACCGTCGATTATTTTCAAACCCAGGCGTCACAATATCTGGTGCCAAAGGTGCCACCAAATCCACAAGAGTACTCGTAACATTCCAAGTGCCTGCCATCCAATCTGGATAGATTAAATCCTCAGCCGCAGCCACCTTCTGAGTTGGCGGTTTAGTATTCCACTGAGGAAATTGCGCCAACCTGTCAGCGAGTACTCCTGCCTCTGCCTCACTGCCCAAGAACAGGAACACAAAAACCAGACAAAAACTCCAAATCCCTCTCAAAACTCTTCTTCGTGTCTTCGTGGTTAAAAAATCCAATTAAATAACCTCCACAGGCGCGGGTTCCCAAACTTCCCCGTATTTTTCTCGTAGTTGCTGCCAAGTTTCCACCTGTCCCGGCTCATATTCACCTGGCTTGCCCCACTGGAGAAATGCGCTTAAGGCTGGCTCTTGTTTTTCATCCAAAAAGCGAATCGCATAGGTGGTAAAGTTACCTCGTTTTGATTCACCTGTTTCAAATTTAACCTGTTTAATGGCGTCCATATTTAGGTGAAACTCGAAAATGTCGGCGTGCATATTGGCGTACTTGCCTTTGGGTAACTCAGCGTAGAATAGCTTACGTAGAGAGCCGCGTACTTCCAAGACAGCGGCGCTGCTGGTCACAATTAAACGTAGCGTTCCCAATGTTTCGCAAGCTTCTAGAAATTCTTTCAAATTAGCAGTCATATCAAAATGGGGAATTGGTAATTTTAAAATTGGCAATTAGCTATTGTTCGTATTGCTCGTAAGCTGCGACAATTCTTTGCACGAGGGGATGGCGGACTACATCAGCCTGGGAGAAATGGCAAAAGGCTATGCCTTCGACGTGCTGGAGGATTTTTTGGGCTACTGCTAAGCCAGATGGTTGGTTTGAGGGCAAATCGGTTTGGGTGATGTCTCCGGTTACTACCATACGAGAACGGAAACCAAGGCGCGTCAGAACCATTTTCATCTGAGCTGGTGTGGTGTTCTGGGCTTCATCCAGAATTACAAAAGCTTTGTTGAGGGTGCGACCCCGCATATAGCCTAAAGGAGCTACTTCTATTACGGTTCGTTCCATCAAGTTGGCAATTTTTTCAGGGTCGATGAGTTCGTATAAAGCGTCGTAGAGGGGGCGAAGAAATGGGTCAATTTTCTGCTGCAAGTCTCCAGGCAGAAAGCCGAGTTTTTCGCCCGCTTCTACGGCTGGTCGGGTGAGGATGATTCGTTCGTACTGATTTGCCAATAGGGCTTGAACGGCTAGAACTGCTGCTAGGAAGGTTTTGCCGGTACCGGCTGGCCCGACGCAAAAGGTGAGGTCGTGGGTACGCACGGCTTGGACGTACTGCCGCTGGCGGAAGGTTTTGGCGCGGATTTCATCGCCACGGCGGGTACGGGCGAGAACGTCTCGCTGTAAGTCTTGCAGCTCGTCGTTACGCTGGGTATCCAGGGCTTGACGAGCTGTGAGGATATCGACGCTAGAGATGCTTTTGCCGTGTTTCCAAAAGTCTTCGAGCGATCGTACCAGTCGCCCGCAGAGGTCAACTTGATCCGCCGTTCCAGAAATCAGTAATTCTTGCCCGCGCAGCACAACCGTAGCGCCTGTTTGCCGCGCCAGGGTTTTGAGATTTTCTTCTCGATCTCCGCTAAGGGCGATCGCGCTTTCTATACTCGGCAGTTCAATCCTTGTTCCGTCTACCATTCCCTACAACTATTTCCCAGCCGACTGACTGGGTATTAATATTTAACCTACTTTCTAGTAACGCTGCTTGCGGGATGCTTCAGCTTTGCGCTTACGACGAAGGCTAGGCTTTTCGTAACGTTCGCGACGCTTGACTTCGTACAAAATCCCAGCTTTTTGAATCTTTTTTTTGAAACGTCTCAAAGCCGAATCGATCGATTCATTTTCACCCAAACGCACTTCTGACACTTGCTTTTATTCACCTGCCTTTTAAAACTTGTATAAAAGTGTTGACGCCAATCAACGTTTTTTTGATTAAGGCTGTGGCGTCAACCTGTAAGTTTTACAGATCGTCACTAATTTACACTCTAGCGGGAGCGGAGTCTAGGAGACGACTTAGGAGCAACTGAGGAGGGAGGTGGAAGTGTTCGCGTTCCGGTTCGACTAGGCGGTGGCCCAATTTCTTGTTCCAGGAATACGCCGCCGTATATATCAAGATAGACGGATTGCCCAGATGCGATCGCAGCTGCTGCTATAGCCGTCCGGATCGCTTTAATGTTACGTCCGCCTCGACCGAAGACTCGCCCTTTATCCTCTCCTTCTAAAGCGACGCGAATCCAAACCCGTGGCCCACTAGCAGATATTTCGCAGTCTACTTTCAAAGACTCCTGAGATTCTAAGAAAGGCTGCACCAAAAACTTTACCAGCCCATCATAGTCTGGAATAGCTAGTTGGGGTTGGATTTGGCCGTTACTGGGTAACTGAGGCACTAACCGGCTCGAAGACATTGGCTTTTTTGAGGATGTTGCGAACGGTGTCAGTAGGTTGGGCTCCATCTTTGAGTCGTTTGAGGATCGCTGGCACATTTAGCCGTGTTTCATCGGTTCTGGGGTTGTAAAAACCGAGTTCTTCCAAAGGACGACCATCGCGGCGAGAGGTACTTGGCATAGCTACAATCCGGTAGCTGGCCTCACGCTTTTTGCCGTATCGTTTTAATCGCAGTTTGATCATGCCGAAAAAATAACGTTCGCAATTTTGACTAAATAACCATTGTACTCTGATGTTTGGGTATATAGCTTTCGCGATCGCACGCCTTAGCTACAGCTGACCGAAACCTTTCTTCTTTTTCTCCTTTTTCGGTTTCTTTTTCCCAGTCGCTTCGTTATAGCCCCGCCAACCCGGTGCCGAGGGACGATTACCACTGCCGCCGAAGGGAGACATCCCCCCACCCATTCCACCCATTCCCGCCATTCCAGGTAAACCGCCTTGCCCCATCTGCTGCATGAGAGTTCGCATTTTTTGGAAATCTGTCACCAACTTGCTGACTTCCGACTCCCCATAACCAGAACCCCGACCAATCCGCCGCCGCCGACTGGGAGTAGACGCCAACAACTCCGGGTTGCGACGTTCTTCCGCAGTCATAGAATTAATCATCGCCTCAGTCTGCTTGAGCTTTACTTCTGCCTCTTGCAACTGCTTATCAGAAATTTTGGGCATTCCGGGCAGCATCTTCAGCAAACCGCCAAATGAGCCCATATTCTTCATCAAGCGCATCTGCTTGAGGAAATCCGTAAAGTCAAACTTGGCCGACAGGATTTTCTCCTGCATCTTCTCGGCGTCTGTAAAGTCGATTTGTTCCTGCGCCTTTTCCACCAGCGTCAGGACATCGCCCATACCCAGAATTCGGGATGCCATTCGGTCTGGGTAGAACGGTTGCAGGGCTTCAACCTTCTCGCCAGTACCGATAAACTTAATTGGCTGACCGGAAATTCGCCGCACCGATAGGGCTGCACCGCCGCGAGTATCGCCATCCAGCTTGGTAAGAATCGCCCCTGTGATGCCGATTCGATCGTGGAACGTGCGGGTAAGATTCGCCGCCTCCTGACCCGTCATGGCGTCTACCACCAGCAGGGTTTCGTGGGGTTTCACTGTTTGCGCGATCCGGGCTAACTCCGCCATCATGTCCTGGTCAATTTGGAGGCGACCTGCCGTATCGATAATCACCGTATCAATGCCGTCTGCCTTTGCTCGTTCCACACCCTGACGGGCAATCTCCACCGGGTTCGTATCAGTTCCCAGTTCAAACACCGGCACGTCAATTTGCTTACCCAGGGTTACCAACTGGTCAATTGCCGCCGGTCGGTAAACGTCAGTCGCCACCAGCATCGCAGTCCGGTTCTCTTTACGCAGATGCAAAGCCAACTTAGCAGCAGCAGTGGTTTTACCTGTCCCCTGCAACCCGGCCATCAAGATAATCGTGGGAGAAGTGTCAGCATGAGCTAGGGGAACGTTGGTTTCCCCCATCACGGCCAACAGTTCGTCGTAGACAATTTTGATAAACTGTTGGTCGGGCCGCACGCCGGTAATTACCTCGGCACCTTGGGCCTTGGTTTCGATTTCGGCTATAAAATCTTTTATGACTTGGAGATTGACATCCGCTTGCAGGAGGGCGCGGCGGACTTCCCCCAGAGCCTCTTGAATATTGGCATGGGATATGCGATCCTGCCCCCGCAGCTTTTTCCAGGCCCCTTCTAAGCGTTCAGATAGTGCGTCAAACATAAATCAGCTTTTGTTCGGATAATTTAACCTTACACAGAAGAAGTACGGTCAGCAATCTGGCTAACCGCTATTTACGAGAATAGTAGCTTTTGTTGCCCCTTGCCCGTTTTAGATTTGCAAGTTAGGCTAATATTAGCGTAAATTGGTATGTCACAGCAAAGCATTTCTTATGAATATGAATAAAGATGGCATTTGTTTAAATATCGGTTGCTGGCTTGATGTAGCTGAAGGATGGGAAAATATCGATTCTTCACCCTACGTAAAAATTTCTAAAATTCCTGGAATTGGTAATTTTATATTATCAGCTATTGGGGCTCCCAAATTTCCCGATCCAATTAAGTCCGGTGATTTATTAAAGGGTTTGAACTTGAAGCCTAACAGTTGCAAACTTATCTTTGCCTCTCACGTTTTGGAACACTTGAGCTTGTCTGATTTCCAGGTGGCATTAAATAACATTTATTCCTATTTGCAGCCTGATGGAATACTGCGAATTATTGTTCCAGACTTGGAACAGTATATAAATAATTACATCGAACAGCGTTCCGATCCGGCGCTATCTAAAAACGCATCTAATTGGTTTATGGAAAAAACTTACCTTGGGTACACAGGGAGTAGAAGCACTCTTTACGAGAGGTGGCGAGAAATATTTGCTAATTCAAGACATCAATGGATGTGGGATGAGCCATCGCTTTCTCATGCTTTGGCGGAGCATAACTTTAAAAATATACGGCGGTGTAATTATGGTGAATGGGCAGATCCACGATTTGAATCTGTTGAAAACAAAAAAAGACACTGGTACGCTATCTGTATAGAGGCAACAAAATAATTAGATGGAGTATTTTATCACTTTGACTCCACTATTATGCCTAAATTAAAAAAGAAATCAAAACAAAAATCCAAAACCTCTGGCGCTGCTAAAACGTCAACTTTAAGCCTGAAGGAGCAGTTAGCAGAAAAAAGAAAAGTGGCGAATCAGCGGAAGGAGTTGATTAGCTTCTCAACCTCGGCTGTATTTGGTGCCGCTTTTATTGGTA
>CASBRD010000032.1 GCA_949128025.1 Oscillatoriales cyanobacterium PMM_0008
TCGTCATTTTTTGGGATAAAATTGGACATTAGGCAACAAAACGGACAATGCTCAGATCGTTTAAAACCAAACTGAAGCTTGACGACCGACAAGCCACCGTCATGGCCCGACACGCAGGCTACAGTCGGTGGATCTACAACTGGGCGCTAAGATTGTGGGGTGAAGCCTATCAAGCTGGCCTAAAACCATCCGCCCATCGCTTGAAAAAATTCTTCACCAACCACATCAAGCCACTTTACCCCTGGATGAACGAACTGTCCTCAAAAGTATATCAGTATACTTTTATCCATTTGGGAGAAGCCTTTAACCGATTTTTGACAGGATTGGGGAACTATCCCCAATTTAAGAAAAAAGGCCGACATGACAGTTTCACCATCGACAATTCAGGTAAACCAATACAATTGGTAGGAATCAACCATAAATTACCATTCATCGGTCAGGTAAAAACCTTTGAACCAATCCCAGAATGCGTCACTAAAAAAGTGACAATTTCCAGAGCGGCAGATGGTTGGTATCTCAGTTTCACCTACTGTAGCGAACCTATTAAAACGGCAAAAATCTGTCAGGCGGTGGGTGTGGACTTAGGGCTGAAAACTCTAGCTACCCTAAGTTCTGGCATAATTTTTGAGAATCCCAAACCCTATAAGAGGGCTTTCAAAAAAATCAAAGGATTGCAGCGAAAGTTATCGCGAAAAGTTAAAAGCTCAGAAAATTGGTCAAAAGCTAGACACAAGTTAGCCCGCGCTCACCAAAAAGTTACCAACATCCGTAAAAACACATTACATCAGATAACTTCTTATTTAGCTAAGAACCACAGCCAAATAGTCATAGAAGATTTGAATGTGTTGGGAATGATGAAAAATCACTGTCTAGCAGGGGCAATTGCTGATGTGGGATTTTACGAATTTGGTCGGCAACTAGAATATAAGTGTGCTTGGTATGGCAGTGAATTAATTGTGGCGTCAAGATGGTATCCATCTAGTCAACTATGTAGTTCTTGCCATCACCAGCAATCGATGCCGCTGTCCGTGAGGGTTTTTAAGTGCGATCGGTGTGGGTTTGAGATCGATCGAGATTTAAACGCCTCGATCAATCTGGAGAACTATCCGCACACCGCCGTTGGCTAAACGGTGGAAGCCTGTGGAGGGTTAACTGCTCCGATGCCCCTGATGAAACAGGAAGTAAACTTCAAGCGGTGTCTGGTTTATACTGTGATGTTCCGCTTTGTGTCAGTTTTATGTAGCAGGTTTTAAATGAGTGCTGAAAATCCCTATAAGCAATTGGGAATAAACGAGGACGCGACCTTCGAGGAAATTCAAGCGGCTCGCAGTCGCTTGACGGCTGAGTACAGTAGCGACCCGAAACGACAAGAAACGATCGAAACGGCCTACGATGCGATTCTGATGGAACGTTTGCGGATGCGCCAGGAAGGAAAAATAAAGGTTCCAGAAGGCATTCGCTTTGCTGAGCGCTTAACTCAGGCTCCCGCTAGTACGCCACCAGCAGCAGTCAAGCAGTCTACTGCATGGCTGCAAGGGCTGATCGATACTCCCACTAGAGCGGACGTTCTGTGGCCTGCTGGTGTTTTCCTGGCCTTGGCTGCGGTGAGTTTTTACTCTCCGCCTGTGGCATCTTTGACATTGGCCTTGGGAGTAATAACCAGCCTTTATTTTCTCACTCGCAAGGAAAACAAACTGGGTCGAGCCGTGCTAATGTCTCTCTTGGGCTTGACTGCTGGTTTAGCCTTGGGGGCGGCGGTTAACGCTTTACTCCAAACTCAATTTCCAAATATCCCTTTGGCAACGCAAACAATTGCTGCTGGGATAACTTTTGTCATTCTCTGGTTGGTGACCAGTTTTCTGAAGTAAGACTTCAGGCGCGGTACAGACGCGATTAATCGCGTCTCTTTTGAAAAAAGGGCTTCAGTTTGAAGCTCAGTTTCCCGTGGAAATGGGTAAGTGCTGATTTTGTTGCCGGGATTGATTTAGAACTAGATCTACGGCTTCGCTGAGATCGGGGACGATCGCATCGGGATTGTAGGCTTCTAGGGAGGCCCGATCGCGGATGCCGCACAAAACCCCAATTACCTTGATGCCGTGTGTTTTGGCGGCCACTATATCGGCTTCTGTATCCCCAACCATCCAGGTATCTGAGGCTGGTGGCAGTTTGGCTAAAGCTCCCCCCATCAGCAGCGGTTTGTCGTCGATGTCGCGGGTCTTAACGTAGTCATTGCTGAGCCGATAGCACCGATTTTCTGGAAAAAATCTGCCTAAGTCAAAGCGATTGAAGGCGTAGTCCAGCTCCACGATTCGGCGCATGGTTAAAACGGCCAAATCAACTCCAGCCTGTTGCACTTTTTCCAGGGCTTCAACGGCTCCCGGTGCCAGTCCATCGTAGGGGAAATAAGCCGGTAGATGTACTGTTTGCCGCCGTAGCTGGGCAAATTCTTGGGCTTGCTGTTCGTCTAATCCGGAGACGATCGCAATCTGCTTTTCAGGAATGCGCGATCGCTTCATCTGCCAAAATTCCGCTTTGGACAACTGTCGCACTGGCCGATCCTCACGCCGAATCTTTTCTAAACAGAATTGGTAAACCTGGTAGTACCGTTCCGAAACATCGATGATCGGCCCGTCGAAGTCAGTAATAAGTCTTAACATGGTCACAAGAATTGTTAATTTTTTATCTACCCCGCCGGGAAGACCCACACCATAGCAGCTTCTGCTTGGTGTTGGGATGAAAGGCGGGTCTTCATTGGGTACTCGATGTACCCAATGAGGACAAATCATGCTACTGTATTATAATCTGCATTTTCTATAAAATGTTAGTTTACGAAGCCAAGCTAAAAGGAACAGAAACCCAGTACCGCATCATTGATGAGATGTTGCGGACTGGGCTTTTTGTTCGTAATAAAGCGTTGCGATACTGGATGGATAATCCAGGAGTAAACGGCA
>CASBRD010000033.1 GCA_949128025.1 Oscillatoriales cyanobacterium PMM_0008
ACCTAGTACTGCGATGAGTCAAACGGGTACTGCAATGAGCCGACCTAGTACTGCGATGAGTCAAACGGGTACTGCAATGAGCCGACCTGGTACTGCGATGAGCCGACCTGGTGATACGATGAGCCGACCTGGTGATGCAATGAGCCGACCTGGTGATGCGATGAAGAAAGAGTGAGCGACCACCAATCCTTAATTAGCATCTGTTTGTTGAAATCGAACTTCCCCTAACCTACAGCTCAACTGTAATCAATCTCTCAAGAATCCCCTTCTATACCCGCAGCGTTAGAAGGGGATTGGGTTCTGGTATATACAATACTTGCAATCCAAAACGGGAGCGAATCCGTAATTATAAGAGGAGCCACGATGACCAAATAGTTATAAGATGGTTCTACCGTACTTTTTGAGTACAAATACTTAAGGCTTGAGAAAAATATGAATTGGAAAGTGCTTGGTTTAATCGCCTGTCTAACCCTCAGTGCTGGTCTGAATTCCTGTTCTGGTTCTGATTCCACCAATAATCAAGTTAGTCCCAGTCCGTCCGGTGATGCCATGAAGAAGGATAAAGCTGGTGATGCGATGGGTAAGCCAGATGATGCCATGAAGAAGGATAAAGCTGGTGATGCGATGGGTAAGCCTGGTGATGCCATGAAAAAGGATAAGGCTGGTGATGCGATGAAGAAGGAATCTGTACCCGCGACGAAGCCTTAAGAAATGCTGCATATCAGATCCCCCTAACCCCTCTTTTTAAGGTGGATTTAGGGGAATCTGTAGCAAACTATTAGGAAAACGATATTAGAGGGGTAGAGGGGGAAAAATAGGAGCTAACCAAAGCTGGATTTGGACATCCCAACCTAACAGAATTGCGATCGCACTCATCACCACAATTACACCCCCAACCTTCTGTAAAACAGCACTCTTTGAGCGTAATTTCCCAAAATATCGGCTCAGATAACGACCTCCGTAAGCTAAAATCAGCAGAGGTATCCCCGCTCCCAAACCATAGAAAACCAGCAAAAAGAATGCTGTTGCTGTATCGTGCTTAACAGCAGCCAGAATGATAATGCTGCCTAAAACGGAACCTGCACAGGGAGTCCAAAGCAAACCGAGTTGCGTTCCTAACCAAAATTCTCCAGCTAATCCCACTCTTACTGGTTCTTTCAGCCAGCTGCCGAAACGCAAACGACTCAACAGTCGATAATTCCATTCAGGAAAAATGGCGCTGAAGCCAGCAATGAGAAGTAGAGCGATCGCCCCATTCCGCAGTAAACTAGCTAATCCGGCAAACCAGCTAGCCGTCACACCCACCAGACTGCCAATTGTAGCAAAACCAGCAATCAATCCAGCGACTAAAGCCAAAGGGCCATAGCGATGAGAAGTTAGCGATCGGCCCACCAAAACTGGCAAAATCGGCAATACACAAGGTGATAAAACTGTCAAGATTCCGGCTAAAACTGCGATCGCAGCAGATAGATTAGAATTCGCCATTTATTTAGCCTAATAATCTCCGAATAACTTGTTCAGTTTCGTCATAAGCACCTTCCCCAATGTGGTCATAGCGCTTAAATCCCTGACGATCTGCTAAAAATAGATGAGGCCAGTAACCGTTGTCGTAAGCATTCCAAGTTTTAAACTCATTATCTAAGGCAACCGGATAAGTAATTTGGTGTTGTTTCAAAGCTCTTTTGACATTGTTTACATCCCGTTCAAAAGGAAATTCTGGAGTATGTATCCCAACGACCTTTAGTCCGCTTTTTGCATACTGTCGATGCCAACGAGTAATATAGGGGAGAGTGCGCTGGCAGTTGATGCAAGCAAACGTCCAGAATTGCACCAAAACGACATTCCCTTTGAGGTCAGCAGTTTTGAGAGGATCGGAATTTAGCCACTGGCTAATATTCTCAAACTCTGGTAATAACTCTCCACTTAGTGAGGTAGCAACAGCAATTGAGTTAGAAGTGTCGCTAGCAGCAGAAGTTGGATTGACGGTTTTTTTTAATCCAATGCTGAGGGCTGTTGCACCAATTCCCAACCCTAAATACCAAAATAATTCGCGTCGCCGTAGCAAGTTTTTCTTCATCTCCGTAAGTTCCCACAGGCTAAAGCCTGGGGCTATACTAACAAAGCCTGCCTACGCAGGCTAAGATTTCAGCCTGCGTAGGCAGGCTTTGTTCGTGTAGCCGCACCCTTGAGGGTGTCGGCTTATTCAATCTACGGATAACAAAAGCGATCGGATGTTGTAAGTAGGTGGTCGTAAATAAACTGAACATCCAGAAACCCGGTTTCTTGGAGAAACCGGGTTTCTATGGCCCGCAGTTTTACGTTTAATTATACCCACCTACTTATTTGGTGAGTTTCCTATAATTACAATCCAAAACCGGGTAGTCATCGTATGATCTTCATAAGACACTAAGACTCAAAACTTATGGTGCGTGATGTTCCCGCTCAAAAATCTAAATCCCCACCTAAACCCAATCAGGCGATCGCAGCCAAAATCTTTCACTGGCTTAACCTGATTAGCCTGACTTTGATGATTGGAAGTGGGCTACAAATTTACAACGCCAATCCGGTTTTTGGCGGACGGGGTGGCTGGCATTTCCCATCTATATTTTTGCTAGGAGGTTGGCTTGGTGGAGGTAGACACTGGCATTTTGCCGCTATGTGGCTATTTGCACTTAATCTACTTAGCTACGGCATATACATTTTCATTAGCCGCCGCTGGAAGCATAGGTTTGTGAGTGGCAACGATCTTAAGGCTTTGCAAAAAAGTCAGAACGTAAAACGCAAAACTTATGCTTGGCACCGATTAGCTTTCACAGCAATCATTCCTGTTTTACTGCTTGCCATCCTCACTGGTTTGGGAATGTATAAACCAGCCCAGTTACATTGGATAGTTGATTTATTTGGCAGTTGGCAGGCGTTGCGAGTTGTTCACTTTATTTCAGTGCCTGTTTTTATCACCTTTGCAGTGATTCACTCTTTGTTGGGTCTAAAGGTGGGAGGATCGCGTTTAATTAAATCCATCTTTTTCTAAAGGTATATCATGCGTCAGATTCAAATCCCAAAACCATACTTGCCGCGCCGTCGATTTCTTCAGTTATCTGGAATATCCAGTCTAGGTTTAATCTTGGGCGGGTGTGGCGCAAGTTTATTTGATGATGTTGTCCAAAAAGCAACAGAACCTCTCAACGAGAGTGTGGAAACCTTATTATTCAATCCGCAAAAGCCAGTTCCAGAATTTCCGGCAAGTGCAATTGAACCTGATGCCTTGCTAATTAATACTTTTGATTTTACCCCAGATCTCGATCCCGAAAAGTTTCGTCTGACGGTTGATGGTGAGGTTAATCGTCCGATGAGTCTTAGTTTGGGAGAAGTTGAAAAAATGCCTTTAACTTCAATGACAATTCGCCATGTTTGTGTAGAGGGTTGGGCAGCTATTGTGCAATGGGGCGGAGTGCGATTGCGGGATATCGTAGCACTTGCTCAACCTAAAGCCAATGTGCGCTACGTTTACTTTAAATCTGCCGATGGCTATTACGAAAGTTGGGATTTAGCTTCGGCGTTGCATCCTCAAACGCTGTTAGCTTATCAGAAAAATGGACAACCTTTGCCTATTGAAAATGGTGCGCCTCTACGTCTAGCTTCTCCCGTCAAATTAGGTTACAAACAAAGTAAATGGATTACTCAGGTTACACTACTTAGTCAGAAGCCTAAACTTTTGGGCTATTGGGAAGATCGGGGTTATGAGTGGTTCGCAGGGCTATAGACGTTTTTTATATTCCACAGAACGTAAAGCAGCCTAACGTCAACAATTAAACAATAAAACCCAGCAAACTTCTAGTTTGCTGGATAAAAACAGCAGTAATTTTTGATTTAAAAACTAAGCTTTGTCGATGATTTCTTTGGCTTTGTCTTTGAGGTCTTCGACAGTGTGCATTGCAGCTGCTTCATCCTGCTTTGCTTGACCTTCTACTTTGTCTTTGGGGTTTCCAGTAACCTCGCTGATGCTTTCCTGAACTTTGCCTTCAATATTTTTGGCAACTGCTTTAGCCCGATCTTCAATGCTCATATTAAACTCCTTTGAACAAGTAAGGACTTAAAAATCTGGAAGGCTTATAACTCTAGTATGGAAGTTTAATCTGGTAAACAGACTCTTCCGCTAGTAAGATTTAAACAAGAATGTAATAGAAAATAATAATACTGACTGTTGACCGCCAACAGCCAACAGTCAACAGTAGACTTACAGTTCTAACCGTTTTGGGGATTAGCGCTTCTATAGGCCCAGTTGATTGCCGCGCTTATACTGCATATATGCGGCGAAAAACAGCCCAACGAGGGTCACCAGCACTAAGCCCAGCACAATTCCGGAAAGTAGGGGTTCTACCACGTGAGTTCTCCTTGAATGTTAACGTTTATTGCCTGTATCTCATCCTACTACTAGCTACAGCTGCCACGACGAAGCAAGCGAATATGATGCTAAAACTGGCTTAAGTCTAGCAGGTTGGGGGTGGACAGCTTACTTGAGGGAAGCACATTGGGCGATCGCGCACCTTGCCTGGAGTGTCTAGAAATTTTAAGCTATGTATATCAATAAAAATTTACTTGTATTTTCTTACCGTGCTAAGTAACCATGTGGAAAAGCAGCCTACTAAACTAGAAGTCGCGATCGCGCAGCTCACCTTGATGGTTCTAGCAGTGGTGCTGGCAATCCTGGTGGTGATGGTGGCCTTTCACCAGTGGCAGATGTCCAACCCTTATGTCAAGAATGTCTTGTCGCTGAACGGCGATCCAGTGCAGGGTCATGCCATTTTCCAAATGAACTGTTCTGGGTGTCACGGTTTGCAGGCGGATGGTCGAGTCGGGCCGAGTCTGCAAGGTGTCTCGAAGCATAAGTCGGAAGTCAGCCTGATTCACCAAGTCACGAGTGGCAAAACACCCCCTATGCCACAGTTTCAGCCTACACCTGAAGAAATGGCAGACCTGCTCAGCTATTTAAAAAAATTATAGCTGGGCGACACTACTTCTTTCCCACCTATGTCAGGTTTGAAACTGTTTGGCGTAAAATCGGGCATAGCGATCGCCTAATTGCAACAGTTCCTCGTGAGTTCCCGATTCGAGAATTTGCCCCCGTTCCAATACTAAAATGCGATCGGCCCGACGCACAGTGGCGAGTCGGTGGGCGATAATAAACACTGTGCGGTCTTTCATAATCCGTTCCAGCGCCTCCTGTACCAAAGCTTCTGATTCCGAATCTAGGGCGGAGGTAGCTTCGTCGAGGATGAGGATTCTGGGGTTGAGGAGGACGGCGCGTGCGATCGCAATTCTTTGTCTCTGTCCACCCGATAAGTTTACACCCCTTTCTCCCACCCAAGTTTGATATCCTTGGGAGAATTGGGTAATAAACTGGTGAGCATTAGCAATCTTAGCTGCCGCCTCTACCGCTTCGCGATCGAAATCAGCTTGTCCAAAAGCGATATTCTGAGCAATAGTGCCAGAAAATAAAATCGTTTCCTGGGGAACAATCCCAATTTGCCGCCGCAAACTCCGCAACGTCACATTTTTAATATCAACGCCGTCAATAAAAATCTGCCCGGTTTGGGGGTCATAAAATCGGGGTAGCAGATTCGCCAAAGTAGTTTTACCCGCACCGGATGGTCCGACTAAAGCGATCATTTCTCCGGGTGAGACTAATAAATTCATATTTTGCAGTACCGGAACCCCCCCCTTCGCCCCCCCCGTCCACAGGGGGGGCTAAAAAGTCGGAATCCTCCCTGTTGACGG
>CASBRD010000034.1 GCA_949128025.1 Oscillatoriales cyanobacterium PMM_0008
ACCTCATATCATATCCAAACAAATTCGGGTCAACTTCTCCTAATTGCAAATCAGCCAAACCATACTCTGCCCAACGCCTTTCTACCATCGCTGCGACATCAAGATCGGACTCCAAAGGTGCGCCCCATTCGTGTTCTGTTTCTGGCGGAATCTTGGTAGTTGCATCAATTCCCATTCGTCCGCCCAAACCAATCTTTTCGCTGGCAAAATCCAAAGTATCAAAAGGTGTATTTGGCAGAATAAAGACATCTCTTGATGGATCGACTTTGGAACTAATTGCCCACACCACTTGACGCGGATCTCGAATGTTGATATCTTTATCCACAACAATGACAAATTTGGTGTAAGTAAATTGCGGCAATGCACTCCAAAAAGCTAAAGCCGCACGTCGCGCTTGACCGGGATAAGCTTTATCAATGGAAATAATTGCTGCCTTATAACTCAAGGCTTCCATCGGTAGGAAGAAATCGACAATTTCCGAGACTTGTTGCCGCAAAATGGGTGTGTAGATGCGGTTAAGTGCGATCGCCATCATCGCCTCTTCCTTCGGCGGACGACCGCTAAACGTGGTCAAATAAATCGGGTCTTTCCGATGGGTCATACACTGGAAGCGGATAATCGGCGAATCTTCCACCCCGCCGTAATATCCCATGTGGTCGCCAAAAGGCCCGTCCGGTAACATTTCCCCCGGCGTAATCGTACCTTCTAAGACGATTTCCGAGTCCGCTGGCACTTCCAAATCCACCGTTTTGCATTTAGCCAAATTTACTCCAGAACCGCCGTAGAGTCCAGCAAACAGCCATTCCGATAAGTCTACGGGGATGGGTGTGGCGGCTGCCATGATGATGAGGGGATCGACGCCGAGTGCGATCGCAACTTCCAACTTCTTCCCCCGTTCCGCCGCCTTCCGCAAATGCCGCGCCCCACCCCGCACCGACAACCAATGCACCGTCATCGTATTGCGAGATTGCAATTGCAGCCGATACACCCCCACATTCGGCGTACCCGTCTCGCAATCTCTTGTAATCACCAGCCCTAACGTGATAATCTTCCCAGCATCTCCCGGATAAGGCCGAATCATCGGAATTTTAGTAAGATCCAGATCGTCCCCTTGGATGACAACTTGCTGACAAGCAGGAAAAAAATCTCGCCCCGGTTTCGCCTTCAGCACATCAAACAGCACCTTACCAAACTCCACAGCCTGAGAAATCTTCTTCGGTGGCTTAGGCTGTTGCAGCATACTCAGCTTTTTACCCAGTCCTTCCAACTCCTCTGGGCGTTCCATATTCATCGCCCAGCAAATTCGTTCCACCGTCCCCATCAAGTTGATAGCTACAGGATATGGCGACCCTTTCACGTTTTCAAACAGCAACCCTGGGCCACCCCGTTGCAACATCCGGTTGGAAATTTCGGCCACTTCCAAATCTGGGTCAACCAAGGCTGAAATTCGCCGCAATTGCCCCTTTTCTTCCAGTAGTTTGATGAATCCTCTTAAGTCTCTTGCCATTGTTTTAAAAATTTTAAAGTTTACAGCCCTTTTCAGGTGAGTAGGTACGCGAAACTCGGTTTCTTAAACAATACCTTCGCCATTTTTTCAAACGCCCACAGGCTGGAAGCCTGGGGCTATACATACGAAGCCCACCTTCGTGGGCTGAAATCCTCACCAGCCCACGAAGGTGGGCTTTGTTTGTATAGCCGCACCCTTCAGGGTGTCGGTTTTTGGCGAAGGTATTGTTTAAGAAACCGGGTTTCTAGGGTGTAGTTCATGCAACTGAAAACCGCTACATATACTCTATTATGGACTGAGTAGCAACCATAGATTTAGCGCGATATAACTACCAGGATGCAATGTTCCAAATGTGAATCTAGTGAAATTCGTAAAAATGGTCGCGTGCGCGACAGGCAAAGATACCGCTGTAAAGACTGCGGATATCAATTTATGGAGCCTAAATATTTCCAGCCGATATTAAGTGCTGAAATCGAGGCACCACCAGTTTTAAATGCACCGAATATATCTGACGTGGTAACGATTTCCATCATCGAACATCTAACAGTACCAGAGGTAAAAAACACAGATAAAGAAGCGGTTACCATTGCGGACAAGGAACTACTTAAAAAACATACTTTACCTGAATTTATTGACTCAGTTGCTTTACAAGACATCCTCTTGAAAATTCAGGAACTTTTACAACTTCAATCTCAGGCAGAGCGAGGAATTAGTATTCTACTTCTAGATGCAGAAAATCTTAATAAATTTGATACCCAAGTAGAAGCTTTTTTGAGTAAGCTGTCTGCCTATCCCCTGCAAGTTAAGATCGCTTTTGCCAATTGGAAAAATACCAGCGGCGACATTGAATTATACGATCGCGGTTATCAGCTAATTCATGTACCGCCAGGAAAAAACAGTGCTGATGCTCAAATGATTGCTATTGGCGCAGCAATTTGTCGTCATTATCCCGATGCTAAAGAAGTTTTTGTTTGTTCTTCCGATTGGCTGTTAAATCACCTTTGCAATGAGTTACAAAGCCAGGGATTGAATATATATCGCGTGCGTAAACAAAACAACAATATTAGTGTGGAAAATCGTCAAACTGGTGAGGTTAAGCACTATTCTTTATTGGTAAATTTGGAAATACCATCTTTTGAAGATTTGGCTAAACAAATGGATTCGCTAATTAAAGAAGAGCAAACATCCATCACTCAGCGCATAGCTAATTTGTCTACTATTATCAACCTTTTCCAAGAACGAGCTAATCTCAGCGTTAATGTAAATCCTTCAAATATTGCGCTGGCGGCAGAACCAAACTCAACTTTTCATGCTCACGTCAAAGAGGAATATGTCCAACCGATAGAAGTAAATCAAGTTGCTAAATCAAATCCTTCTTCGCAAATAACCAACCCAGGATATGCAACGAGTATTGATTCAATGGAAGGATTAGAAAATGTACTTATAGAAATGATTAAATTAATGATAAGTGAAGCAGCACTAGATTATGTATCAGTAACTAATATTAAGGCACGTTTTCAGAGTAAATACAAAAAAACTGCTGATTTAACGATTAAAAAATTTAAGAGCAATTCTAGTCTAATCAAGTTTTTGCGATCGCACACTAAATTATTTACTATTACTTTGGTTGAAGGTGAACATCGGGTATCCCTTACTCAATCTGTTTCAAGGGATCTTGAATCGCCAATCAGTTAATCTTTTTAGCCGCCTCTATCCCTAAAAAGGCAAGTGGCAAGTTGCGATCGCACAACCCTAGAACGCCAATTCAGTACTCAAAAGAGTTTGAGCTATTTTCCCTTTCCCTCCAAAAACTACGCCTTAAGAGGTATGTCGGTCTTGGCTGTAGAGTGCCAGCTTTGTATGAGAGCTAATATTTGACTCTATAGCAGCAAATTTGTCACAAAAATTCGTTAAACAAAACTTTACCTAAAATTAACCTCTAATTATACGTATATTTTCCTTGTCTTAACCAGTCAAGTTGTAGGGTTATGGATGCTCCATTACTGGTGTTCTTCTGCTAGAGGACAGGGTGATTATGATTTTTTCTTCCATTACTCTGCGTCGAGCTGTAATGGCTTCTGCCGTCGCGTTTGGTGTTGTGGGGGGAGCTGTTTATACAGCAACTTCTCAAACAGCAGTGACTTTAAGCGGCGCAGGCGCTACTTTTCCGGCTCCCCTGTATCAGCGGTATTTTGCACAATTCCGCCAGAAAAACCCTAATGTTCAAGTCAACTACCAACCCGTCGGTAGCGGTGCCGGTATTCGGCAAATGATTGCTGGAACAGTTGATTTTGCCGGTAGCGATGTGGCGATGAAAGACAACGAGGTGAGCCAAGTCGGTCGCGGCGTGATGTTTATCCCCACCGCTGGCGGTCCTGTCGCAGTTGTTTACAACGCACCGGGCCTCAACAATCTCAAACTATCTCGACAAGCGCTTCCAGCTATCTTTTCCGGTAAAATTACCAAATGGAACGATGCTGCAATTGCTGCTGCTAATCCCGGCGTAAGTTTGCCGAATCTACCAATTAGATTGGCGGTGCGTGCCGATAGCAGCGGTACTAGCTTTATCTTCAGCAATCACCTGAGTGCGATCGATCCCTATTTTAGGGGGAGAGTGACTGCTAGCACTACGCCTAACTGGGCTGGAAACCCCGTGCGAGGTCAGGGTAATCCGGGTGTCGCCCAAGTCGTGAAACAAACTCGCGGCTCTATAGGCTATGTGGAATATTCCTTTGCCAAAAATGCGGCTCTCCAGACGGCGCAGTTGCAAAATAAAACCGGAGCTTACGTTGCTCCTTCTCTGGAAGCAGCTAATCAGGCTCTGGGAGCGGTTGATTTTAATCCCGACTTCCGCGTGAACTTTAGTGAATTTGGAGACCCCGCACAAGGTTATCCTATTTCTGGTTTGACTTGGATGATGGTATATAAACAATATCCTCAACCAGGCAAAGCTGATGCTGTCAAGAAACTGGTACAGTGGGTGATGACTGATGGTCAACAAATCAATGACGACCTCAGTTACACGCGCATTCCTGCTCCCATTGCCAACCGGGTGATTCAAGCAGTGAATAGTGGCGTTAAGTAAAAGCCAATTATAAACAAGGAAAGATAAAGGATAAAGGCGGAATCGCTATTGTGTTTTTCATCCTTTATCCTTCATCCTCTTTGGTAATCTGGTGCGTTACTATCTTTAAATGATGAAAGAGCAATTTGAGCCAGCCGGAAAACCGGATTCGGGAAAAACATCTTTTGTGAAAAACGGCTTTGACGCTGACTTTGCCCTCACAAATGGAACAGGGGAAAATCTCTGGCTAGACCAAGGGTTTACCTGGTTAGTTCATGGTTTTGCCTACGGTACAGCTTTTGTACTTTTCTGGTTATCGTGGGTAATTTTTCAGCAAGCGCAGCCTGCGATCGCGCATTTTGGCTTGGGATTTTTGTGGGGTAGCACATGGAACATAGGTGAGCTAACTTTTGGTGCCCTACCGTTTATATATGGAACGTTGGTATCTTCTGCTCTAGCTTTATTTATTGCAGTTCCCGTAGGCGTAGCGGTTGCTTTGATAACGAGCGAAGATTTTTTGCCGCCGTGGGTCCGATCGCCCATAGCATTCGTTGTCGAATTAATTGCCGCAATTCCCAGCGTAATTATTGGAATGTGGGGAATTTTTGTTTTAATTCCATTTCTGTTACCCATGCAACAATGGCTGTACGATCGCTTCAGCTGGGTTCCCCTGTTTAGCACCCCTCCTTCTGGCCCCAGTCTGCTAGTCGCCGGTATTGTCCTATCAATCATGATCGTGCCCACAGTAGCAGCGATTAGTCGGGAGGTGTTATTAGTTATCCCCAAAGAATTGCGGAGTGCGTCCATGTCTTTGGGAGCTACTCGTTGGGAAACCATCTTTCGCGTATTGTTGCCTTCAGGTACTTCTGGAATTTTAGGAGCCTCAACCCTAGCTTTGGGACGCGCATTAGGCGAAACTATGGCTGTAACAATGGTGATTGGTAACTCTCCGCAGCTCAATCCTTCCTTGCTGGAATTAGGCTCTACAATTCCCTCCGTACTTGCCACTCAATTTGCCGAAGCGTTAGACAAACTGCATATCGGGGCATTAATGTATTTATCCTTGATATTGTTTGCGATCACTTTCCTGGTTAACATAGCCGCTGTCCTCATGGTGCGAGTATTCGGTCACCAACAAATATGAGCCGCTAATTCTCCTTTGCTAACTTGCTCCTCCACTCGCCTGCTTCCTAAAATGATCGATCGCGCCTCCCCTCCTATACCCGAAGATTCATCCCTCGAAGAACTCCAGAGTTCCTTGCCCATAGGTCGAACAATATTCACCATAGGCATGACAGTGTTAGCCTTCGCCTTTACAGGTTTAGCACTATTACCTTTATTAGCAATATTGTTTGCCATTCTGCGCCAGGGTCTTCCTAATCTAAACTGGGAAACTCTCACTTCTCTGCCAGCACCAGTGGGAATGGAAGGAGTAGCCAATGGATTTGCCAATGCCACCTTGGGAACATTAATTATGGTAGGAATTGCCTCCCTAATCAGCATTCCTTTTGGTTTAATGACTGGCATATTTTTATCTGAATTTAGCAGAGACTCAAAAGTCGCCAGCGCAATTCGCTTTATTACTACTGTCCTCACCGGAATTCCTTCGGTAATCGTCGGCGTCTTTGCCTACGCCGTTGTTGTCTTGACAACTGGTGGATTTTCGGCACTTGCTGGTGGTTTTGCGCTTTCCATCCTCATGCTGCCAGTGGTGGCGCTAACAACAGAAGAAGCCTTGAAGCTTGTTCCCATCTCTCAACGCCTAGCCTCTGCCGCCTTGGGTTCCAACCGTTTCCAAACAACCTTTAAAATAGTTGTTGCTACTGCTTTGCCGGGTATCACTACGGGTATTTTACTAGCTGTAGCTCGTGCGGCTGGCGAGACAGCTCCGCTCATCTTCACTGCTTTGTTCAGCGATAACTGGCCGACAGGATTATCCGATCCTACTCCTTCTTTGTCCGTTTTAATATATAATTATGCAAATTCTCCTTTTAGCGAACAAAACGAGCTGGCTTGGACGGCTTCGGTCGTATTGGTGAGCCTAATTTTGCTGATTAGCGTTTTATCCCGCTTGGTTACGCGCAGAATAATTAAAAGTTAAAAAAACCTTCAGGAAAAGCAATGGATTATAATGCTAGTGATAAGATAGTTAAGCGCATCTATCCAGAGGTCAAAGATTTGTCTGCTGTTTCACAATCTGCCCCAGAAGAGTTAATTACGGCTTTAAAAATCCGAAATTTAAGCTGCTATTACGGCGATAAAAAAGCTGTTGATTCAGTATCTATGGATATTTACCAGGGGCAAATAACTGCCATTATTGGCCCTTCCGGTTGCGGTAAATCTACTTTCATAAAAGCTATAAACCGAATTAGCGAATTAGAAGCGAAAGTACGCTTTGAAGGGGATGTAGAATTTTTTGGTCAAAATATCTACAATCGTCGCGTCAACTTGAATAAGTTACGCCGTCAGATTGGCATGGTGTTCCAAAAGCCCAATCCGTTTCCTATCAGTATTTACGATAATGTTGCTTACGGGATCAGGGTAGCAGGGCGTAAGTCGCGATCGGAATTGGACGAATTTGTCGAATCGGCTCTCAGAGGTGCGGCTATTTGGGATGAGGTGAAAGATAATCTGAAAAAGTCAGCTTTGGGACTTTCTGGCGGTCAACAGCAGCGACTTTGTATTGCTCGTGCTTTGGCGGTGAAGCCGAAAATGCTGCTGATGGATGAACCTTGTTCGGCTCTCGATCCGATCGCAACTATGAAAATTGAGGAACTGCTCCAGACTCTGCGGGAGGAACTGACGATCGCTATTGTAACCCACAATATGCAGCAAGCTTCCCGCGTTTCAGACTACACGGCTTTTTTCAATACCGATGAAAGTCGCATCGGTCAGCTCATTGAATTTGGCCCCACTGCTAAAATTTTTACAGATGCTACCAATCCCGGCACTCGCGACTACATTGCCGGTCGTTTTGGTTGATTACTTAGTCATTAGTAGGACTTACGCTCTTATAGCGTGAAAGTAGGGGCGGGTTTTGCCATTATTCTTGTGAAGAAGCCACAAATTATCTGCCAAAAGGGCCCATACATTTTGCCTGTACCTCACCCACCCGCTTGCCTGCTATAACTTGAAAAATCTGCTTTTCTTTGATTGTTTCTCAGCCGTTCTATGACTTCGGGTGGAGTATTGGGGCCGATCGCACCGCAGTAATACAGGTTCATTACTGCTTTGAAAGCCCAGTCGTTTGGCGACACATCGGTGAAAGGAATTGGCAGAGTATCTGCACGGTCTTGTACGCAAGCGTTAAGAACTTGTTCTGCTGTTGGTTGAGCTTGAGTTGTCTGTCTTTGTGACCTAAATGGTTCGGTGTTTTGGGCTTGAGCAGAAGTTGCTAACCAAAGGGGAGACAACAGTGCTGCGATCGCGAGAATTCTTAATTGCATAAGCTTAGGGTTAGAAAGATTTTGGTCATTGGCCATTGGTCATTAGTCATTAGTCATTAGTCATTAGTAAATACTAATCAAAAAGCGATCGCTAACCGATCGACGATCGGGTCTTCTTCTCCCGCAGAATGGGCAGCAAATCGCTGGGCTAGGGGCGGTACGAATACCAGAGGATTGGAGAATCCTGAGAATATGTAAACTCCTTCAACTCCTGGTAGCTTACCAACTAGAGGAAGGCGATTGTGGCTGAACGCAACCAAGCAGTGATGCCACGTTCCCGGCAGCTTTCCCAATCCGGGTAAAACTTTCCCCAGTTGGGCGCGAATAGCAGCTTCACTCGCCTCTGGATCTATTGTGGCAGATGGGTCGGTGAGAGCGCGACTGATTTGTCCCAGCCTCATTGTGCCATCTTTAAACTGAACGGCACCAGCGTCTAAAATTGGCGGTACTGGTTCGTGACCTGGTTCATCCCATAAGTTATCAATTTCTGATGTGCTAGCCTGGGCTTCTAGTTGAAAGCGTTTAAGCTGGGCTGGCATCACCAGGCTATTTAGCTGGATATCAACTGGAGGGGTTTCTATCACTTCGGCATGAGTAAAGTACAGACGTGCTGAGATACCAGCATCTTTTAGTAACTGTCGGCTAAAACCACCGGCACAGACGACAACATTAGCGCTGTGGTAGGTTTCGGCGTTGGTTTTTACTCCCAAAATGCGATCGCCTTCTTGTATAAATCCCAACACCCGCCCAATCTGCCTCTCTCCCCCAGCGCGGATCGCCGCTTGACAGTAGCCTTCGGCAGTTATTTCTGGATTGATATAGCCGTGTTTGACTGTCAAAGCACCGCTAATAGCATTGGGATTCAGGAGTGGTTCGATCGCACAAGCTTCTTCTACACTGAGTAACCTGGGTGGAATCGCGAAGTGGCTATAAGCAGCAGCCATTTTTTCGGGGTCATCATCGACATCAACAGTCAGAATTAAATCTAATTCCCGAAACTGGGTATCGATGTCCAAATCTTGGGAGAGAATGCGATTGCGATCGATTCCCTCCGCGCAGAGTTGGCGAGTCAATTCTGTTGTCCCAGACCAGTATGCCAGACCGCCATAGCTATAGCGGGTGGCATTCTGTGGGGTAGCGTATTGTTCTAATAATAGTACGTCAAAGCCTTTTTTCGTCAGTTCGTAGCTTAGTGCCGCACCTGTTATACCGCCGCCGATCACAATCCAATCGTATGTTTTCATTTTGAATGTTTACTTATAGCCCTTAGTGCCGCTCAGTTTAAAAAAACCAAAGTTTAACCTTATTATAAACTATATTTAATTTTTGATATCTATGATATACAAGTTCGTTAAGAATTTTCTAAACAAAACGTTTTTGTTTAAGACAACGCCCTCAAGGAAGATCCTTAATAGACAAATATACAAAAATAATGTTTGGCGTTAGCTAGATTTAATTTATGAGTGAATTTTCCAACGAAAAATGGGAAATGATCAAAAATCTTGCAGCCCGGTTGCAAGCAATTAAAAATATTTTAGAAGTTTTCACTAGAGAAACTGAGAATCTATTTTTATCTGAAGATCTATCCTCTATGAGACAACAGCTAGAGGCTGACTTTGAGAAGACTTTAGACTCTTTATTGAAGCTGATTGATGAGAATGGTTTCTAAATTACTGTATTTTTTAGATTGTTTGCATACCAGGCAATAAGTAGATACCCAGAAACCCGGTTTCTTGGACAATACCTTCGCCATTTCTTTGTAGGTTGGGCCCTTGTGAAGCGAAACCCAACCTACAAAGCTGTAGATACCCAGAAACCCGGTTTCTAAGTACGCGGCAGTTTTACGTTTAATGATGCCCACCTACTTAGTAGTGTGAATTTAATGTAAGTTTTTCATAGAGTGGTGAAAAAAGCATAACCTATGGTAAAATAGACTCTAAATAAAATTACCAATAAATTATTGGTTTCCAGCCCACGGATGAATCCGGGGGTCAATCCAAAATCCTAGAATCCAAAATCCTTTCATCGAATGACCCAAGAAAAACCCGGAACCTACGAAGGTGGCTGTCACTGCGGTGCAGTCCGCTTTCGGGTGGTTGTTGACAAGCACGAAGCCGACGAATGCAACTGTTCTATCTGCAAAAAAAAGGGCTTTTTGCATCTGATTGTGCCACCAGAAAAGTTTACACTGCTAAGTGGTGACGATGTTTTGACAACTTACAGATTTAACACAGGCGTTGCCAAACATCTGTTTTGCAGTATTTGTGGCATTCACAGCTTTTATCGACCGCGATCGCATCCCAACGACTACGATGTGAATGTGCTATGTCTGGATGGCAACGTGCTGTCAAAATTTCGCATCATTCCCTTCGACGGAGCCAACTGGGAGGAAAATATAGAGCAGCTGCAATCACGAGTGCAGCCATCTGGTGAAACAGAGCAGTAGCTGAGCATTCCGTTCGGGTCTTCCCAATTGCCCATTCCAGCACCCGCAATGCAAAAATAAATAGGCAATCACTTTGAAACAGAACGATCGATGACACAGCAGCAATACCGCATTACCCTTTTACCCGGAGACGGGATCGGCCCCGAAATTATGGCAGTCGCGGTAGATGTGCTGAAAGCGGTGGGCCAACAAGAAAACCTAACCTTTGAGTTTGAGGAAGCGCTGATCGGCGGTGCTGCAATTGATGCTACAGGCGAACCGTTACCCACTGAGACATTGGAAACCTGTCGCCAAAGCGATGCCGTTCTACTAGCGGCTATTGGAGGTTGGAAGTGGGATAGTCTACCATCTCATCAGCGTCCAGAACGCGGACTGCTGGGACTGCGAGCTGGATTGGGGTTGTTTGCCAACCTGCGACCGGCGAAAATTTTACCCCAGCTGATTGACGCCTCCACATTGAAGCGAGAAGTAGTTGAGGGCGTTGATATCATGGTGGTACGAGAACTCACGGGGGGAATTTACTTTGGACAACCCAAGGGAATTTTTGCGACGGAAACCGGGGAAAAGCGGGGGGTGAATACGATGGCGTACACCGAAAGCGAAATAGACCGGATTGGACGGGTAGCATTTGAAACAGCTCGCAAACGGGGCGGTAAACTTTGCTCGGTGGATAAGGCGAATGTGTTGGAAGTTTCTCAGCTATGGCGCGATCGCATCATCCAGTTAGCATCAGAATATCAGGATGTCGAGCTGAGTCATCTTTATGTAGATAATGCTGCCATGCAGCTAGTGCGGGCACCCAAACAGTTTGACACGATCGTTACCGGCAATCTTTTCGGCGATATTCTTTCAGACGCTGCCGCCATGTTAACGGGTAGTATTGGTATGTTGCCCTCTGCCAGTTTAGGAGCTTCTGGGCCTGGTGTGTTTGAACCCGTCCACGGATCGGCCCCCGACATTGCAGGTCTTGATAAAGCTAACCCAATAGCTCAAATTCTCAGTGTTGCTATGATGCTACGTTACGCTTTTGATAGGCCAACAGCCGCAGAGAAAATCGAGCAGGCAGTGCTGCAAGTGTTAGACAATGGTTATCGTACCGGCGACATTATGTCTGATGGTATGACGTTTGTAGGTTGCCGAGCGATGGGAGATGCTTTGCTGCAAGCGCTAGAAAATCCCCAAAACTAATCTAATCTATTCGCCAGAAGTGGCATTCTTGCTATATGCAGACAAATCCATTAAAAACTAGCTTAGAAAACAAGGATAGGTTAGTGGTACAAACGTCAAAGCAAAAGGTAGAAATTAAGGGAGACAGGAAAGATTTCCCAGTGTTACCAGATCCAGCTTTACTTCAAGCCGCCCGACAGATTTACCGAGCCTACTCTCAGGCGCATCCCAAGCTAGTGGAGCGCCCCACTGGTGTAGCGATTAATCGAATAACGCTCACGGGTAAGCTGATTTTTGCTAACAAGCCGATACTGTTGCCCCAAGAAAGTTTTGTGCCGTTTAATCAGATTGAATCTGAATTGTATTAGCGGCAAAAACCGACAGCCAATCGCCCACAGCCTAGAAATGCTGGGGCTTGCGCGTACTCTCGTCAGGCTTAAGTCCTTGCCTTGCGGACGAGAGTACGCGCAAGCTGCGATTTTTAATCGCCTAGTATTAGGTACGTTGTTGCGCTTTAGCGCTCTTATCCAAGTTGTTATAATACCAAATCCGGGTTGGTTACCCCATGAGAATTTTTGGCCTAAACATTGTAGAGACGTTTCATGAAACGTCTCTACAGCCTAGAGACATAAAGGGGGTAATTGTTGCGGATTTGGTATAAGAGCGCGGCATCGCAACAACATACCCAAAGTGCAAGTAACTAGCAACTTGAATTAAATAGACAAATGATATTAGAAAAAATTTTTGATTCAGGAGATTTTATCCCACACGGGCATTGCTACCTGTGGAAGCCTGAGTTGGTGGGAATTAACGTCATCTCGGACACTTTAATTGCTGTTGCATATTATTCCATCACCATCACACTAATATATTTTGTTCGCAAGCGGAAAGATTTGCCCTATCCTTGGATATTCCTGCTGTTTGGTGCATTTATCGTCGCTTGCGGCACCACCCATTTAATGGAGGTTTGGACGCTTTGGCATCCTACCTATTGGTTGTCTGGGTTCATCAAAGCGATAACGGCTGTAGTTTCACTCTACACAGCTTTGACGCTTGTACCGTTGGTTCCTAAAGCGCTGGCTCTCCCCAGTGCCTCAGAACTCTCAGCAATCAACCGTAACCTGGAAAACCAAATTTTAGAGCGCCAGCGGGTTGAGGAGGCATTGCGCCAGAGCGAAGCCCGTTATCGCGCTATCGTAGAGGATCAAACCGAACTGGTTTGTCGGTTTTTGCCCGATGGCACTTTCACTTTCGTCAACCAAGCTTACTGTCGTTACTTTGCGCGATCGCAGGAAGAACTGCTTGGACATATCTTTGCTCCAGTTATTCTCGATGAAGATTTGGAACAAGTAGAAACACAGCTGAGTACTCTAAGTCTGGCAAATCCCGTCACAACGATCGCCAACCGCATTATCCGACCCAACGGAGAAATTCGCTTTCAGCAGTGGATCAATCGGGCGATTTTTGATGAGCAAAATCGCCCGGTCGAGTTCCAAGCAGTGGGACGGGACATCACAGAACTGAAGCGGACAGAAGAGGCACTGCTGATATCGCAAGCGCGTCTGGCTGGAATTCTAGATATTGCCGATGATGCAATTATCTCGATCGACGCAACTCAACATATTACTCTATTTAACAAGGGCGCGGAAAAGATCTTCGGATACAAAGCTATTGAGGCTATAGGCCAACCACTCGACCTACTTTTGCCAGAACGCTTGGCGGCGCTTCATCGCCAGCACGTGGTGGGATTTGGGTGGTCATCCTCGCCAGCCAGGAGGATGGGCAACAGCCGCGAGATTTTGGGCCGTCGCAAAGATGGTACAGAGTTCCCGGCTGAAGCCTCGATTTCGCGCCTGGAATTGGAAGGTGAAAAAATTTTTACTGTGTTTCTGCGCGATATTACCGAACGCAAACAGGCAGAAGAAGCTTTGCAAGAGAGTGAAAGACGCTTCCGCGCTATTTTTGACCAGACATTCCAATTCATTGCACTGCTGAAACCAGATGGTACGCTTTTAGAAGCTAACCAGACAGCGTTGGATTTTGCGGGACTGAAACACTCAGATGTTGTCGATCGTCCTTTTTGGTCAGCGCGGATTTGGAATATTTCGATGGAAACCCAGAACCAATTGAAAGCCGCGATCGCGGAAGCTGCAACAGGCAAATTCGTTCGTTACGAAGTCGATCTACTGGGTGCTGGCAATCAGCTGACAACCATTGACTTTTCCCTCAAACCTGTTAAGGATGAGAAGGAAAATGTAGTTTTGCTGATTCCAGAAGGACGGGATATTAGCGATCGCAAGCACGCAGAAGCTGCATTGCAAAGAGCTTATGACGATCTAGAAGTCCGAGTTCGGGAACGAACTAAAGAACTAGCAAAAGCCAACGCAGATTTACAGATGGAGATTGCCTATCGCTTGCGGGTGGAAGCAGAACTGGAAACCCGCGTCAGGCAGCAGGCGGCAGTGGCTCAACTCGGTCAACAAGCACTTGCCGACAAAAACTTTTCCACTATTTTGACGCAAGCTTGTGCGATTTTAGCACAAACTCTTGAGTTGGAGTACAGCAAGGTTTTAGAACTGCTTCCCGATGGAGAAGCTTTGTTGCTGCGGGCTGGTATAGGCTGGCAAGAAGGATTGGTGGGAAGCGCAACAGTGGATTCTGGTATGGATTCCCAAGCAGGCTACACCTTACTTTCGAGTGAGCCGATCGTTGTGGAAGACTTACGCACGGAAGTACGATTTAGTGGCCCATCTCTGCTTCGCGAGCATGGAGTTGTCAGCGGTATGAGTGTCATAATCCAACAAGGTAGCGATCGTCCTTTTGGAGTCTTGGGAGTGCATACAACCCGACACCGGAAATTCACTCAAGATGATCTTCACTTTCTCCAAGCTGTGGCTAATGTGCTTTCTTCTGCTCAAGCCCGCCAGCAGGCAGAACAGCAAATTCAGGCATCTCTCAAAGAAAAAGAGGTGATGCTCAAGGAAATTCACCATCGTGTCAAAAACAATTTGCAGGTCATTTGCAGTCTGCTCGGCCTTCAGTCCCGGTCTATCAATGATAAATTAACAAGTGATATATTCAAAGAAAGTCAAAATCGCGTTAGATCGATGGCACTTATCCACGAAAAGTTGTATCGCTCTAAAGACATGACAAAAATTGATTTTGCTCAGTATATTCGTGAATTAGCTACTAATTTGTTTCGTTCTTACGGAATAAAAACGAACGATATTAACCTAAAAATAGATGTTAACAATAATATTTTCCTTGATGTTGATACAGCAATTCCTTGTGGCTTGATTATCAACGAGCTTGTTTCCAATTCGTTGAAATATGCTTTTAGCGAAGGAGAAAAAGGTGAGATTGCCATTATATGTTATCCGATTGAAGAGCATAATTTAGTACTGATTGTTAGGGACAATGGTGTGGGATTACCAGCAGATTTAGATATTAAAAATACGAATAGTTTGGGGTTAAAATTAGTTAATGGCTTGGTCACTCAGTTAAAAGGTAATATCAATCTTAATTCCAGTTCGGGTACGGAGTTTAAGATTGTATTTACAGGAGTTAAAATAGAGCGATGACAATATGTTAACAAAAAAAGCGATGATTAATAGCGTCAAAATTTTAGTTGTAGAAGACGAAAGCATCGTTGCTATAGACCTACAAAATATTTTAGAGAGTTTAGGTTATAAAGTTCCGGCGATCGCCGATACTGGCAAGGAAGCAATTCAAAAAGCAGATGAAATTAAACCGTGTTTAGTGTTAATGGATATTAGGTTAAAAGGAGAAATAGACGGAATAGAAGCGGCGGAACAAATTCTTTCGCGTTTCGATATACCAGTAATATATTTGACTGCTTATGCTGATGAAGAAACGTTAGAGCGGGCTAAAAAGACAAGTCCATTTGGATATATTATCAAACCTTTTGAAGAAAGAGAATTAAATATTATTATTGAAATAGCAATTTACAAACATAAGATGGAAAAGCAAATCAAAGAAAATGCTAAATGGCTTTCCACCGTACTCAAAAGCATTGGCGATGGGGTGATTGCTAACGATACCAAGGCGTGTGTCACTTTTATGAATCCGATCGCCGAAGCACTAACTGGCTGGCAGCAGTCAGATGCGATCGGTAGAAATTCGACAGAAGTATTTAATATTGTCGATGAAGTAACCCGTACTCCGATTGAAAGTCCTGTAAAGAAAGCACTTAATGAAGGTAATATTTTCAGTCTGCCGTCACAGACTTTGCTTATAGCTAAAAATGGTGCAGAAGTACCGATTGGTGATAGCGTTGCACCGATCAAAGACGATCGAGAAAATGTCATGGGTGCGGTTTTGGTGTTCTGGGACATGACTGAGCGGAAACAAGCAGAGGAAAGATTGCGCTATCAGGCTTTTCACGATGCGCTGACAGGTTTGCCAAACCGCGCCTTGTTCTTGGAACGGCTCGATCGTGCGCTCAAGCGAGCAAAACGAGATCAGGATTATGTGTTTGCAGTGTTATTTCTGGATGTTGACCGTTTTAAAATTGTCAACGACAGTTTTGGGCACGCGATCGGAGATCGGTTGCTGATTGCGATCGCGCAAAGGTTAGAAAATAGCTTACGCAGCGCTGACACAGTTGCGCGTCTGGGGGGAGATGAGTTCGCCATCCTTTTGGAAGATATCGAAAATATCAACGATGCGTGTCGCGCTGCTGACCGAATTTTGAGCGAACTGAGTTTGCCCTTCACCATAGACGCATACGAAGCCTTCACCAATGCAAGCATCGGTATCGTCTGTAGCTTGTCGAGTTACGAACGGGCAGAAGATGTGATCCGCGACGCGGACATCGCCATGTACCGTGCCAAATCGCTTGGGAAGGGACGGTATCAGGTGTTCGATACAGCCATGCACCTTCAAGTAATCGCGCTCTCGCAATTAGAAAACGACCTGCGACGAGCGATCGATCGCTGCGAGTTTCAAGTCTACTACCAACCAATTGTATCCCTAGCAACCAGCCAAATTGTCGGTTTCGAGGCGCTAGTGCGCTGGCAGCATCCCCAACGCGGATTGGTTCCGCCAGGAGAGTTTATTCCGCTAGCCCAAGAAACAGGGGCGATTTTGCAAATTGACTTGTGGGTAATGCGCTCAGCGTGCCGCCAAACGCGGCTATGGCAGCAGCAAATTCCCACTTCCTCACCTTTGACAATCAGCGTAAATCTTTGTAGCAAACACTTTGCCCAATCAAACCTAATCGAACAAATCGATGGAGTTCTGCGGGATACGGGTTTAGATGCCAGCAGCTTAAAGCTAGAAATTACAGAAAGCGCTATCATCGAAAATGCCGAATCTGCGGCTGCCACACTCTCCCAATTAAGAGCTTTGGGAATTCAACTTTCGATTGATGATTTCGGCACGGGCTATTCATCTCTTAGCTATCTTCACCGCTTCCCAGTTAATACGCTCAAGATCGATCGCTCTTTTATTAACAACATGGGTGAAGATAGGGAGAGTTCGGAGATTGTCAGAACTATCGTGATGTTAGCTCATAACCTGGGGATAGACGTAATTGCAGAAGGGGTGGAAACGAGACAGCAATTGGCAAAATTGAGGGAGTTGCAATGCGAATACGGGCAAGGGTATTTCTTTTCTAGGCCGTTGCCATCTCAAGAGGCTGAGGCGTTGATAGCGATCGAGTAATATAGCGGTTCTCAAGTAAGTGAGGTACGTAGTTGGGCTTTAGCCCTCTTAATTTAGTGGTTATATAAGCTGTCAGTCATACCTCATCTACCTTATAAGGGCTATAT
>CASBRD010000035.1 GCA_949128025.1 Oscillatoriales cyanobacterium PMM_0008
ATCGGGTGTATTCCTGCGATCGTTATATTTATGTCAAACTAACGATAAGGGGAAAAAGAATCCGTGATTGCTAATCAACACGAGAAAGGTTGGGAAGTGATTTACCATCGCGCCCACGCTTTGCTAGCTGCGGTATTGGCGGGACACTGGCGGCCAAAAGACCGCCCCTTGCGCTGGATTGAAACAATAGCGGCGATTTCCCATCACGATGATTTAGAACGGGAATGGGAAGGAAACCATCTCACTGAAGTGGGTACGCCTTTAGACTTTACCCTTGGCAAGGAAACTAAAACTGACATTAAACCGTTGACAGAATTGACGACTAATGCCCGCTACCGGGGACGGTGGGTGGCAATGCTGATTTCTATGCACATGAGCTTTTTGACTGAAGGGAAACGGGGAGAATCAAAGGAATTGGATAGCTTTTTGGACGAACAAAAAGAACATCAAAAAAAATGGCAGCGGGAACTTAAAATTACCAAAAAGGAAGCGGATGAAGCTTATGCTTTTATGCAATTGTGCGATCGCCTTTCGCTGATCCTCTGCAACCGGGAATTACCAGCGGGCGAACGTGCCTTAGAAATCGCCAAGGGGCCAGACGGCAAACGCTATGATATCATGCAACGTAGTGATGGCAACGTCACCGTGACACCCTGGCCTTTTGAAGAGGAAGAATTTCCTGTTACTTTGGAAGCGTGCTACCTAAATCAAGTCAAATTCGACAGTAATGACGAACTCACAAAAGCGCTTCAACAGGCACCGATTGAATTATTGGAGTGGAAATTTGTAAAATAACGATTTTTTGATAGTGGCGATCGCATATCTAACGGGCGATCGCCTGCTGTACGCCAAATTACCCAGAGCATTTCGATCCTAATCGCATTAGCATTGCGGGTTACTAAATAAAAACATTTGTCCTTATAAAAATCCAGCTATGTCTAATCCACAAAATACATCTCAATTTCCTACACCTGTAAAAACTGTTCGGGTCGATGCCTTATCGGTGCGAGTATACGACTCGGAAGCTACTATGGCGCAAGACGTGGCGCAACTGGCACAATCCTATTTGCAAAACCTCCTCACTCAGCAGGAGTCTGCGGCTGTACTCCTGGCTACAGGCAACTCGCAAATCGAGTTTCTAGACGCCCTAATTGCCAGAGGAGGCGTGGATTGGTCTAAAATTACCCTTTTTCACCTAGACGAATATTTGGGGATTGATGCGGAACATCCTGCCAGTTTTCGTCGATATATGCGCGATCGCGTTGAAAATAGGGTGCATCCTGCGGTTTTTCATTACATAGAAGGGGACGCGATGCAACCCCTGGATGAATGCGATCGCTATTCTCAACTTTTGCGATCGCAACCCATAGACCTTTGTTGTCTTGGATTGGGAGAGAACGGACATTTAGCTTTTAACGAACCGTCTCTAGCCTCTTTTAATGAAACTAGACTTATAAAATTGGTAAAACTGGACAAAAAAACGCGCCAGCAACAAGTAAACGAAGGTCATTTTCCCAATCTTGAAGCCGTGCCGCAATATGCTTTTACACTCACCATACCGACGATCTGCACTGCAAAACAAATCTTTTGCTTAGCGCCCGAAAAACGTAAAGCTTCGGCGGTAAAAAATATGTTGACAGGAGAGATTAGCTCGGCAATTCCAGCTTCCGCACTCCGCCAACAAACTCAGGCGACGTTATTTTTAGATACAGATTCAGCAAGTCTACTTTGATCTGTACTGTTACGGCTTCTGTTTGGTGGGCAAATTCTCGCCAAGTTGACTGAATCAAGCTTTTGAGTGTACCATGCTGTAATTTATGTAGTTAATACAGGAAAAACCTATCTCATGCCCGATGCCATAGGACTTTTTGACGAAAGCTTTTATCTAAGCAGCAATCTCGATGTTGCGACGGCTGTAAGTAATGGTTCCTTTAGCAGTGGAATTGACCACTTTAATAAATTCGGTCGATTTGAAGGTCGCGACCCCAGCGCACTGTTTAACACAAGCTTTTATCTCGAACAAAACTCAGATGTCGCCGTCGCCGTTACAAACAGGCAAATCGCGGCATTTGACCACTTCGAGGATTTTGGGAAATTTGAAGGTCGCGACCCCAGCAATCTGTTTAATACCAGTGTTTACCTGAAACGAAATCCAGATGTTGCAGTTGCAGTTGAAGGAGATCTCATCACCGCATTCGATCACTTTGAGAAGTTGGGTCAATTTGAACGCCGCGACCCCAATACTTTGTTTAACACTCGTGTGTATTTAGAACGAAACCCAGATGTCGCAGCAGCTGTCCAGCGTTCCGAACTCACAGCATTTGACCACTTTGTAAAATTCGGCATTAACGAACAACGTCCGCCAGTCCAAGCTTTCAGCGTTTTGGACACTTTTCTAGTTGGCAATACCAACGGTAACAACGTGGTGCGTTTTGACCCGAAGACGGGAGCTTTTTTAGGAGAGTTTATTCCCGCTAATCGTGGTGGACTGTTTTCTCCAGACAACTTGCTTTATGGGCCAGATGGCAATGGAGATGGCATATCCGACCTTTATGTCAGCAGTGGAAATAAGCCTGCAACTTCAGCAGAAACGGGTGCTTCTGCAATATTGCGTTATGACGGTGTAACGGGAACATTTATTGATGTCTTTGTCGGCGATAATCCCAATACGCCCAATATTGATGAAAGCGGCGGTTTGTTTCGCCCTTACGGTTCTGCCTTTGGCCCCGATGGTAATCTTTATGTCAGCAGTTTCCTTTCTGACCAAATCCTGCGCTACAACGGCAAAACCGGGCAATTCATAGATGTGTTTGCCACTGGGAACCAGCAAGCGGGCGGATTGAACGGGCCAAACGGCCTCCTGTTCAGCCCCGATGCTAGCCTCTACGTTACCACTCAAGGCAGTGTGGCGCGTAACGGTGAAGCCGATTTTAGCGATGGTCTTCCCAGTCAGGTACTGCGTTTCAATCTGCAAACAAGACAATCCACCGTGTTTGCTTCCCCTTCACCTTCACCGGATAGTTTTGGGTTTGTTAGCCTTTTGGGGATGGCTATTGGCCCCCGCGACGGCAACCTCTATGTCAGCGACTTCGCTAACGATATCAGACGCTATGATTTGCAGACTGGGAACTTGCTAGGTGTTTTATCGACAAATTACACCAGTACTTCTCCAAGTAGCAATTTCATCGGTAGCTTGGCGTTTGGATCGGATGGTAATCTGTTTGCGATCGGCTTTGACAATCGCGATAATGCTTCTAGCATAGGTGCTATCTTGCGCTACAACAGTACTGGAGAGCCTCTTCCTTCACCAGGGAATACTGCCTCTATCTTCGTTCCGCCTGACACCAGGTTAACTCGTCCGATCGGCATCGCTTTTTTTGTTGGTTAACCGATATGGACGTCACTAAAGTCACAACAGGTGGTGTTTGCCATCACCCATTACAGCCAAAACACATTTCATTATAAAAAGTAACCATCCAGAATAATGCGGTCACTAGCCGCATCACTGTCCCAATACCTGTCGTGTCTCGTTGGAATATCCATGTTCGATCCCACGCAATTAATCATCGACCACTTCGTTCTTCAGCTGCGAGACGGCTACAAGCGCACTTATGGAGGTTGGAAGCCTGACTACGCAGATATAATTGGTTGGGCCGGAAATATGGCCCTGGAAAATATCGCCAACAGCGACGCCCTCTATCACAATGTCGAACACACCATCTTAGTCACCTTGGTGGGACAAGAAATTCTGCGGGGCAAACACATCCGCGAGGGTGGTGTGTCCTGCGAAGATTGGTTGCACGCCATCATTTCCTTGTTGTGCCATGATATTGGTTACGTTAAGGGGGTTTGCAGGCAAGACCGTCCGCCGGAAGTTTTGTATGCTACAGGCATAAACGGTACAATGGTGAAATTGCCTCTAGGCTCATCTGATGCCAGTCTGGCTGCTTATCACGTAGATAGAGGCAAACAGTTTATTCAAGAACGCTTTGGGTATCACAAGCTAATTGATGCTGAGTTGATTAAGCACAATATCGAATTGACCCGTTTCCCTGTGCCAGCAGATGAGGATCATCAGGACACTCTAAACTATCCTGGTTTGGTTCGCGCCGCCGATTTAATCGGTCAGCTGAGCGATCCGCGATATCTTAAAAAGATTAGCGCCTTGTACTATGAGTTTGAAGAAACGGGCGTGAATAAAAACTTAGGCTACCACCACCCAGGCGATGTGCGTCAAAACTATGCCAAGTTTTACTGGAATGTGGTCTATCCTTACATTAAAGATGGACTGCGCTATTTAGATCTGACGCAAGAGGGGAAACAAGTTCTGGCGAATCTCTACTCGAATGTCTTCGTTGTGGAGCATGAGCAGTCTAATATTGGTGTAGCGTAAACCGAAAAGTCGTGAAATTTCAGCAAATATATGGTCAGCGGTGAGTTGTCAGTGGTGCAGAGGAACTTACCGCTGTTGGCATAAAATGCGATCGGGATAAGTAGGTAGTATATGTAACGAAACATAAAATTTCTGTATTTGGTACGTAGTTGCGCTTTAGCGCTCTCATCTCTGCTACGTAGCAAGGATAAAAGCGCTAAAGCGCAACTACGTACCAGCACTTCAAAAACCCTGCATACTAACTAAATCAATACAAAGCTGATTAACGGCCTCTCTATCCACACTTTTTGGCAGTGTAGATTTGGCATAAGCAACGTCGAGTTGCTGGTAAAGGTGATTAGCGATCGCCATCACTTCATCATAACTATACTCTCCTCTTTTAATCGCCAGCAACTCTTCGGCATCACCCACTTCTCTCCGGTCAATTATCACATTCTGCGTTTCTAAAATCTCAATCCCGCTTTTTAACAGCCGGATCGCCTGCATAACAAATTTGGCATCATAGCCAACTTTCGCTTCCATTGCTGCCCGTGCGGGATTGCGGTTTTTCTTCCATTGTTGATAGTTTTCATATTCTCTGTTAGCATTATGATACTGTTGAGTTTTTTGGATTAATTTAATGAAATTTTCCGATGTATTAGCGAGTTTTGTGGTATAATCTAACGTCTCTTCTGGCAAAGCATACTGCTTTAACACTGCCTTAAAATCTATTTCTGCCATTAGCAAATTATAAAGCTCTTCCGCCTCTGATAAAAACTGAATGCGACCTCTAATCAAAAGATAGAGATATTCCAAAAACGCATTTAGTTGTACAACCGTCAGCGGTTGGGTTGGCGCTAAACCAAAGTCTTCTGGCTCAGGTTTGTGTTGAGGAGGATTGAGCAACCAGCGACGGTGAGATTCTAATTTTTTGATTTGGGCATAACCGTATCCCGCATAAGTTTGCCTCACCTTTTTTGACAGAAACATCTCTTTGTGTTGCTGCAAGGTTCTGCCGACATCGGTGATATGAGCATAGTCTTTGAACCAAAGAAGTTCCAAAATATTGGGATTGTTGTCAGCAGACAGTTGCAAAAACTTTTTTAGCTCATAAATACAAGTATCTTTCGATAAATAAGAAAAGTTTCCCGGTTCTTCCGTCCAACCGCTATCTTTTTGTTCTATAGTTTTCAATCCCAGGTAATAAGGTTTCGTCGCTATAAAGATGCCGCGATAGTCACGATCGGAGGTTTCAGTGGCTAAACCGTAGCCCTGACTGCCTGTTAAAGCGATAATAATTGTTCTTTGTTCTATTTCTTGGCGATTCATTGACAGATTTTGAGGGATGGAAGGCACAGAGGTGAACTGTTAAGCTATTACGCATCTAAATCGAATACAAAGACGGGCAGGATGCCCATCCCACAAGAAGCAAGAGAAAAACTGACTGTGAAATTAGATGCGTAGCAGCTTATCTAGAAGTGAATCTGGAAAAAAGATGAGAAGCTGGGTCATGTTTGGAGTATATTATAACATATATGCTAGAATATGCCAATACTTGCTAATACTTTAAGTGACTTGTTTCAATACCTTAAGTTCTAGGGAATTTTTCAGATTTTTGAAGTTTCTCTTAGAATTTGGATATTGTTACCGCGTCTTTCCAGAAATTGCCCCAAACATTATGATGTCGCTCTATTGCAGTCAAAGACACGAAAATCAGACCACCAGCCGCTTCTGTTTCCAATGCGGCGAACCGCTCTGGCTTCCTGTGGGGCAGATTCTAGAAACCCGCTATCGCATACTCAGTCATTTGGGGGCTGGAGGCTTTGGACGCACCTACTTAGCAGAAGATCTCAATCGCTTCAACGAGCGTTGCGTTCTCAAGGAATTTGCGCCCCAGGTAAAAGGATCTCGCGAGTTACAAAAAGCCAAGGAGTTATTTGAGCGAGAAGCCAGTGCTATTTATAAATTAAACCATCCTCAGTTGCCTGGATTTCGGGAGTTTTTTGAGGCGAATGCAGCGGTCGGCGGCGGCTTGTTCTTGGTGCAAGATTATGTTGATGGTCAAACTTTCTACGACTTGTTGAAGTCTGGCAGAAGTTTCCCGGAAGCGCAAGTAAAGCAAATACTGTGCCAAGTATTACCAATTTTGTCGTACATCCACTCTCAGGGAGTAATTCACCGAGATATTTCTCCAGATAACCTCATCTTGAGGCTTTCGGACAATTTGCCGGTGCTAATTGATTTTGGCGGCGTCAAGGAAGTAGCGGTAACAGCTATTTCAAAGTTAACTCAGGTAGGTACATTACCGACCTTGTTGGGCAAAGAAGGTTATGCCCCAGAGGAGCAGATGCAACAGGGACAAGTGTTTCCCAATAGCGACTTGTACTCTTTAGCAGTGACGGCGTTGGTGTTGCTGACTGGTAAGAAACCCCAGGAATTATACGACAAGTTTAAAGGAACTTGGCATTGGGGGAAGGAAATTAAGGCTAGTTCGCCATTGGAAGCGGTGTTGAAGAAAATGTTAGCTTATAAAGCGAGCGATCGCTACCAGTCTGCTGACGAAGTTCTCCAAGTCCTCCAATCTGTAACACCAGCAAAACCTGCCAACCCAAATATTTCTCAGATACGTACTATGGTGGTTGCTCCGGGTAACCGCACTCCCGCTGCACCGCCAGTCAGTACTCCATCTAGCCATACAATAATAGTGCCTCCTGCCAAAGGTTTCCTCAGACGTTTGGTAACGAGAACGGCGGGTATCGGCTTGACTATAGTAACTGGAATTGGTGCGTGGGCAGGGTTTAACTGGTTGATGGAGGCGACAAGATCGATCGCGCTAACTGAGCGAAAGGTTTTGCCATTGCCTATTTCAAACCCACAAAACCGAGCCGACAAACTTTTAAATCGTCGCAAAGCTTTAAGAATTCGAGAAGAAATGTTTAATACCCAGGTGAATAAGCGATTTTATGCTAAACATCCGGAATTAGGCGGACGACAGCTAACTAATTCGCCAGAAGATGCTGTTTTACGGGAAGAATGGTATCAGATTGCTGAGGATTTGTTGGAAAAGGGAATTTAATTGGAGCTAATACGGAATCTGCAACGATTATGCCCTTTATTCTCTCCCTCTTCTTCTTGGCGTCCTTGGCGTCTTGGCGGTTCGTTTAACCCGGATTTGATATAATATCGTGTCCGGTTGCATCGTTAGTACATGAGTGAGATCGTCAAATTGTCTGTTGTCATCGTTGGTTAAATTTTTACCGCAGATGTAGGCGCTTCGCCTTCCCGTAGGGTAGACGGATGAACGCAGATTAACGCGGATAAGAATAATCACACGATTTTTTTAGGTAACCGATGCTTAAGGACATGATATAGCGTTTTCAAATGAGTCGCGAACACATATTTAATAGTGAATGTTGGGTTACGACGCGGTAAAAGACGTATCTGTGAGCATTATTAAGTTAATTACCGCGTCTAACCCAACCTACCATTGTTTACCTCTCAAATGGAAACACTATATAACTTGTAAAACTTGTACTATCTCTCCCGGTGCGATCGCTTTTATTCCTTGTGGCAAAACAGCTAAACCATTAGTTTGTGCTAAATTAATCAAGTTACCGGAACTGTGACTGCCACCTGCTAAATGAAATTCGTAAATGCCATCTACTAAATGTAATTTGCCCCAAAGATAGGTTTCTCGTTTGCCATCGGAACGCAAATCGTGATATGTTCTAGCCTGCACAAACTTTGGCCCCCAAGACTGGGAAAGCCCAGAAAGTTTTCTCAGCGCCGGTTGCACAAAGCGCCAGAAAGTCACCAAAGATGATACTGGATTTCCCGGCAAACCGAAATATAGTACTGAGTGCTGAGTTGTGTTTGGTGTAAAAGTGGCGAAAGTTAGTGGTTTACCGGGTTTGATGGCGATCGCGCGAATGTGAATTTCGGCACCTAGCGATGCGAGGATTTCATCTACATAATCGTAATCGCCGACTGAGACGCCGCCGGAAGAAATAACTATGTCAGCAGATGCAACAGCTTGAGCGATCGCACTTTTAAGCGCCTCTGGTTCATCGGGAACAATGCCCCGCATCTGGGGTATGCCGCCGCTGTGCGCCACTAAAACTGCCAGAGCGTACTGATTCGAGTCTACAAGCTTACCGGGTTGCAGAGGCCCTTCGGGCGTCACCAGTTCGTCACCAGTGGACAGAATTGCCACGCGAGGGCGGCGGTAAACTGAAAGTTGGGTACACTGGGCAGATGCGAGTACAGCTATTTCCGTAGCACCGAGAAGAATTCCCGGCGGTAGTAGAGATGTTCCAGCTTTGTAGAAAGATCCCTGATGACGCACAAATGCTTGGGATTCCGGTGCTGAGTGGATGAAAACGCGATCGCCTTCTATGCGCGTCACCTCCTGCATCACCACCGTATCCGCACCAGATGGCATCATAGCACCAGTCAATATCCGGGCAGCTTGTCCGGGTTCAATAGAGCGCTGAGGTTGATATCCAGCCGGAATTTCCTCTACAATTTCCAGTACAGCTGGCTGTTCGGCACTACAACTTTGCACATCGGCATAACGAACAGCATACCCATCCATAGCCGAATTGTCCCAGTGGGGAAAATCCAGCTGACTTGTCACGGCTGCGGCTAAAATGCGATCGGCCCCCGCCAATAAGTCTACAACCTCTGTATCCCGCTCTCGATCTAGCGGCTGCACCAAATCTAAAATAATTGCTTCTGCTTCTTTAACCGCCAGCATCCCCATTCACCCCGCCTCAACTCTTTCCCCCATTATTACTTTCCTCTCTGCCCCTCTGCCCCCCTGCCCCTC
>CASBRD010000036.1 GCA_949128025.1 Oscillatoriales cyanobacterium PMM_0008
CTCCTACTCCCCCACTCCCCTCTTTTCTTCCCTAGCCCCTAGCCCCTAGTCCCTAGCCCCTACTTATAGAGCCAGACGCGCAGCAGCGAGAGCAACTGCTCTGTATCGACAGGTTTAGTGATGTAGTCTGATGCGCCTGCTTCGATGCACTTTTCGCGATCGCCTTTCATGGCTTTAGCTGTGAGGGCAATCATCGGCAAGCCTTTGAATTGAGCGATTTGGCGGATAGCTCGCATTGTCTCGTATCCGTCCATTTCTGGCATCATCACATCCATCAAAACAATATCGATGTCTGGAGTACTCCGCAAAATGGCAATGCCATCCCTACCATTTTCCTTATAAATCACCTGCATCTGATGGCGTTCTAGCATACTGGCGAGAGCAAAGATGTTACGCATATCGTCGTCTACGATCAGTACTTTCTTATTAGTAAGTACGCGATCTGTTTTGTGCAGTTGTTCCAGCATTTCTCGCTTAGGTGCGGGCAAGTTTGCCTGAACTCGGTGCAGGAACAAAGCTGTTTCATCTAAAAGAGACTCTGGAGTGTGTACTTCTTTGAGTGGAGTAGTTTGGGCAATGCGCTTGAGTTCAGTTTCTTGAAAGACTGAAAGTTTTTTATCGGTATAAATTACGATCGGTATAGACCTTAAATTTGCGGCTTCTACATTTCTTGACTCCTGCTTGATGCGATCGATTAATTCAAATCCGTTCATATCCGGCAAGTTCAAATCCAGCACCAAACAATCAAAATATCCGGACTTGAGCGTTTCCAGTGCTTCTGCGCCAGTACCGACGGCAGTAGTGGAGACATCGCTGTTGCCAATTAACTCCACTATAGTGTGGCGTTGATTTTCGTTATTTTGCACTACCAGCAGGTTTTTCACAGGGCGCTGAATAAAAGTTTTGATTTGAGTCAGTGCCGAGGACAGTGCCTCGCTGGTGACGGGTTTTTGCAGATATGATACTGCTCCCAATTGCAAGCCCCGCTGCCGCCCGTCTGCCACTGAAATGATGTGGACGGGAATATGACGAGTGCTGGGGTCGTGCTTTAAGCGATCGAGTACTGTCCAGCCATCCATTGTGGGCAGCATAATATCCAGAACTAGAGCATTTGGCCTGTATTCCCGCGCCATTGACAGACCCGTTTCGCTACGCAACGCTACCAGCACTTTAAAGCCTTGCTGCCGTGCCATATCTAACAAGATGCGGGCAAAATTGATGTCATCTTCCACAATCAGCAATACAATATCGCCCGGTTGAATATCGCCTCGATCGTCAACAAGCGATGTCGGTTGAGCCTTTTGCCCATCAAAGGAAGCTGGTATTAACTCCTGGGCCTTGGGTTGTAGGGTCGCTGCCCCATCCATTACAGGCAAGTTCGATAAAGGCGATCTCGCCGGTAGGGTAGGAGAGGGGAAATATGAAGATAGGAGCGGTTGACGGGTCAGGGGTAGCTCAGAGAAGCTGTGCTGTAGCTCTTGATAAGGTTTATCAGCGCCATCTCCAAAACCAGAATGGTTTTGGGGTAAGTAGAGGGTGAAGGTACTGCCTTTGCCTACGCTGCTGACTAACTGAATTTCTCCGCCCAGGAGATGGGCAATTTCCCGGCTGATGGACAAACCCAGTCCGGTGCCGCCATATTTGCGGCTGGTGGTGCCATCGGCTTGCTGAAATGCCTCGAAAATTATTTTCTGTTTGTCGTTAGGGATGCCGATGCCGGTATCGGTGACGGAGAAGGCTACAACGCTAGAGGCGCGATTCAAAGTTTCGTTGTCCTGACTCCAACCTCCAGTCTCTATAGCAGTCCGCAGGATGACGCTACCCTGTTCAGTAAATTTAAATGCGTTGGAGAGCAAGTTTTTCAACACTTGCTGCAATCTCTTCGAGTCGGTATATATTGCTCTGGGCAGTTGAGTATCTAAATTGATCGCGAAGGTAAGAGCTTTATCCTGTGCCACTTGTCTAAAGGTACGCTCTATCTGCTCTCTAAGTTCTGTGAACAGCATCATATCAATTTCAATTGACATGGTGCCGGATTCTATTTTTGCCAAATCTAGGATGTCGTTAATTAGCCCCAACAAATCTGTACCTGCTGAATAGATTGTGCGGGTATATTCGACTTGCTTAAGCGACAAGTTGCCTTCTGTGTTATCCGCCAGCAACCGAGCCAAAATGAGCAAGCTGTTCAGGGGTGTCCGCAATTCGTGAGACATATTAGCCAGGAATTCTGACTTATACTTGGAAGACAAAGCCAATTGTGCGGCTTTCTCTTCCAAGGATCTGCGTGCCTGTTCGATCTCGTTGTTCTTGCGTTCGACTTCCTTGTTTTGTAACTCTAACAACCGGCTTCTTTGTTCTAGTTCTTCATTAGTTTGCTGTAATTGTTCTTGCTGTTTTTTGAGCAATTCTTCCGATGTTTTGAGAGATTGGGCTTGTTGTTCCAATCGCTTGTTAGTTTCTCGCAGTTCGGCTTGTTGGGTTTGCAGTTCTTCTGCGAGTGCTGTGGACTGCTTGAGCAATTCTTCGGTTCGCATACTGGCGGCAATTGTGTTTAAGACGATCGCAATGCTTTCGGTAAGCTGATCGAAGAATGTGAGGTGAATTTCGCTGAAGCGCCGGAAGGAGGCGAGTTCAATTACTGCGGTTACTTGGCCTTCAAATAGTACTGGTAAGACGACTGCGTTTAAAGGTATGGATTCTCCCAGACCGGAACTAATTTTGATATAGTTATCTGGCACTTCGGTCAGGAGGATGCGTTCTTTTTCCAGGGCGCATTGTCCCACCATTCCTTGACCTAAATCGAAGCGGTTAGATAGCTGTTTGCGTTCGCGATAAGCGTAGGTGCTGAGAAGTTTCAGATACGGCTGATGGTCGCCTCCTTCCATAAGGTAGAAGACGCCGTGTTGTGCGGAAACCAGGGGTGCGAGTTCGGAGAGTATGAGTTTGGAGACTGTTTCCAAGTCTCTTTGTCCCTGCAACATTCGGGTAAATTTGGCTAGGTTGGTTTTTAGCCAGTCTTGTTCGGTGTTCTTCTGGGTGGTTTCGCGCAGGTTGGCAATCATCTGGTTGATGTTGTCTTTGAGGATGGCGACTTCGCCTTCTGCTTGGACGGCGATCGATCGCGTCAGGTCGCCCTTCGTGACCGCTATAGCCACTTCTGCGATCGCACGCACCTGCGTCGTCAAATTCGCCGCCAGTTCGTTCACGTTGTCCGTCAGCGCCCGCCAAATCCCCGCCGCACCAGGCACTTTCGCTTGTCCGCCTAATTTACCTTCAATTCCCACCTCACGCGCCACAGTCGTAACTTGATCTGCAAATGTTGCCAGCGTATCGATCATCTCGTTGATCGTATCCGCTAAAGTCTCAATTTCTCCCTTCGCTTCCAACATCAATTTTCGCTTCAAATCCCCATTGGCAACTGCGGTCACCACTCGCGCAATACCCCGCACTTGGGCAGTCAAATTACCCGCCATCGAGTTAACGTTGTCGGTCAAATCTTTCCAAGTTCCCGCCACCCCTTTAACATCCGCTTGACCCCCCAACTTCCCTTCCGTACCCACTTCCCTAGCAACCCGCGTTACTTCAGAAGCAAAGGAGGAAAGCTGATCCACCATCACGTTGATAGTGTTTTTCAGCTCCAGAATCTCGCCTTTCACATCGACAGTAATTTTCTTAGACAAGTCGCCATTTGCCACTGCTTTCGTCACTTCAGCAATGTTCCGCACTTGGGCTGTCAAATTACCTGCCATCGAATTAACATTGTCGGTCAAATCTTTCCAAGTTCCCGCCACACCGCGAACATAAGCTTGTACCCCCAATTTACCTTCGCTTCCCACTTCCCTAGCAACCCGCGTTACTTCCGATGCAAAGGAATTCAGTTGATCCACCATTGTATTAACGGTGTTTTTCAACTCTAAAATTTCGCCTTTCACATCGACTGTAACTTTCTTTGATAAGTCACCATTTGCTACAGCTGTCGTCACTTCGGCGATGTTCCGCACTTGGGCTGTCAATGAACCCGCCATAAAGTTTACAGAATCTGTCAAATCCTTCCAAGTTCCCGCGACACCTTTTACTTCTGCTTGTACCCCCAACTTCCCTTCCGTTCCCACTTCCCTAGCAACTCGCGTTACTTCCGATGCAAAGGAATTCAATTGATCCACCATCGTATTGACGGTGTTTTTCAGATCCAAAATTTCGCCTTTAACATCAACAGTAATTTTCTTAGAAAGGTCGCCATTTGCTACAGCTGTTGTCACTGCGGCAATATTCCGTACTTGCGCTGTTAAAGAACCTGCCATGAAGTTCACGCTGTCCGTCAAATCTTTCCAGGTTCCCGCCACACCTCGCACATCAGCTTGCACCCCCAGTTTGCCTTCACTCCCCACTTCCCTAGCAACCCGCGTTACTTCAGAAGCAAAGGAACTAAGTTGATCCACCATGATATTTATGGTGTTTTTCAATTCCAGAATTTCGCCTTTAACATCTACTGTAATTTTTTTAGATAGGTCGCCATTTGCTACTGCTGTGGTGACTTCGGCAATGTTCCGTACTTGGGCTGTCAGATTGCCTGCCATCATGTTGACGGAATCGGTGAGATCTTTCCAAGTGCCTGCTACGCCTTTGACTTCGGCTTGGACGCCCAATTTGCCTTCTGTTCCCACTTCTCTTGCCACCCGCGTTACTTCTGAGGCAAAGGAACTCAGCTGGGCGACCATTGTGTTGACAATTTGCGCGGTTTGAAGGAATTCTCCTTTTAAGGGTCTGCCTTCAATTTCTGTTGGGATGGTTTGGGATAAATCGCCATTGGCAACAGCTCGGATCACGCGAGCTGTTTCAGCTGTTGGCTGCACTAAATCTGTAATTAGTGTATTGACAGAATTAACGCTTTCTGCCCAGGCACCACCAGCGGAACCCAAGGTGGCTCTTTGAGTAATTTTGCCTTCTTTACCAACAACGGTGCTGACCCGCTCTAGCTCTTTGCTCATCCTTTGATTGAGTTCGATGATGTCGTTGAGCGTATCGGCTATTTTCCCTGCTACGCCTGTCTTGTCGATCGGCATCCGCGCACTAAAGTTACCTTTCTTAACAGATACGAGTATTTTCAGTAGTTCTTTTGTATCTAAGATATCGGAGTTATCTGTGGCTAATTGTTCGGTTTGCATAGCTTTATCCTCTCTGCGGCAATTATTGTTTTATTCAGCCCAGTCACCAGAAGGTCTGCTCGATCGCTCGTTTGTTCCAAAACTAAAGGGGGGAAGTTATAGCTAGGGGCTAGGGGCTAGAAA
>CASBRD010000037.1 GCA_949128025.1 Oscillatoriales cyanobacterium PMM_0008
CGCCCGTACCGGCTTAATATTTCAGACATTTGGGGATTGTACAGCCGCAGGTAGTTCCAGTAGTTTTCAAAGACGTGCTTGATATAGCCTTGGGTTTCTGCAAAGGGAACGGCTTCAACGAATTCGTCAGGATCGCTTAAGCCAATGTCTCTAATCCATTTCGACACATTTCCAGGCCCAGCATTATAGCTGGCGACAGCAAACATCGAGTTATTGCTGTATGTCTCGTGGGTGTGATCCAGATACCAAGTGCCAAATTTGATGTTGTCGTTGGGATTATCCAGAGCATAACTTTTGATGTTGATTGCTTGAGCTATCCAGGCCCCTGTAGCGGGCATCACCTGCATCAAGCCCATAGCACCGGCGGAGGAACGGATAGCCGGTTCAAAGCGGGATTCTTGTCGCATCAGGGCAGTTACTAGCAAAGAATTAAGCTTGCGTTCTTGCGACCAATTTTCGATGTATTCCAGAAATGGAAATGGATAGAGGGCGTGCCAATAAGCCGATTCTTGCTTGAGAGCGGCTATTTGCGATCGCTCTTCTGGTGTATCCCGCCACCAGCCCAGACTCTCCACCTGAGTAATTCCCTTAATATTTTGCCCTACGCCCAGGCGCAGAACGCCATCGGTGAACTGTTGGGCTACCGTTGGCTGTATGCGATCGCGAAATTCCGCTTGCCAAAGCGTCCAAGCATCGCCGTTTTGACCGAGTTGATATAATTCCTTAACAGCTTCAGAACCAGCTGGCAAAAGCGATCGCTCAAAAGGTCGCACCACTTGCGGTGTCATTTCGCGCACGTTGTTGAAAGTTCCCACATTCAAACCCAGTATCCCAGCCGATCGCCACGCATAGTACGATTCTTGATAGTTGCTCAGCACATACTCAAAAGAAGCTTTGCCATCCTTTTGATGCCCCAGCCGAGTAGCCCATTTCCCAACCCAAAAGGCAGCTTTGGGAGCCAACTCGCTGTCGGTATTGTTCTTGGTAATCGGCTGAGCCCATTGCCAAGCTCCCAAAAAATCGCCCGCTTTGGCTCTACCTTTAGCTATATTCCACCGATATTCTGCCACGGCTTCGGAATCTGCATATTTACTCAGCGCCAATTGACGCGCTTGGGAGGCTGACTTGGTACTGTTGGTGGCGTCGAGGATTTTGGCTTTGGCTAAAAGTGCCTCGCCTGCTTTTTCTGGAAATTTGTTAATTGCCATTTCCAGATAAGGTAGCGCCTGTTGTGACGGAACTAATTGAGCCAAGCGTACCAACGCCAAGCCAGTGTCCTTGGCGTTGGGAAACTCGCGCAGCAATTGCTGATAAGCTGCGATCGCTTCTGGTCTTTTCCCTCTCAATTGCCGTCCCCTACCGGCGCGGTAGAGATTTAGGGGCGTGCGGGTCGAAGAGGCATAAGCTTCTCCCGCTTTGTCATAATCAAACCGATCCCAGTAAATGTAAGCAATTGCTTCCCAGTTTTCCGGTTTTAGTTGTGCTGCATACTTTTGTTGCAGGGCTTCTAACACCGTGTTAATTTGCTTGCTGTCGGCGTCGTGATTTAGTAACAGCAGTAGTAGGGGCAGTTGATTGGGATTTTGCTTCAGGCGAGTCCAGGCAATTTCAATAGTGCGGGGATGGCTGGGGAAAGAAGCGATCGCGCGATCGTAAAGTTTAGGATCGTTTCGTCCCAAGGTAAACAGCGCTTCAGCCGCCACGGAATTTTCCCCATAGCGTTCCAGCAATTCTTGCCAAGCTGCATTAGCTTTAGCTTTATCGCCGCTAACTTCGTAAGCTTGGGCGCGTTTGAGGGCGACTTGTGGCGCTAAGACTTGATAATCTTGTTCTAATCCTGCCAATAAGGTAAGCGCTTTTTTGCCCTGTTTTTGTTGAATTAGGTCATCAGCCAGCAGAAAACGGGCGCGATTGCGATCGAGGGATTTTGCTCCAGAGGCGATCGCTTCCAGCTGCGTGGCCCGCTCAGGCGGTGAAAGTGCCACCAGCGGCAGTACAGTGGACTTCGGCTGCCCTTTTGACTGGGAACCTATCTGCCCCCCCAACTGACCCCCAACTGACCAACCCTGCCCCAGGGTGTTCGATCTCATTACTAACAGAGTAGTTCCAATCAACAGAGCCGATAGCCCCGCACCAACAGCCAGAGGAATTGGGTTTCTCAGTCGCTTTAGCATTACTTTTCACCGCCCAACGATTACAGCTGCTTGTTCCGATTTCGCAGACACATTGCTAGTTGCGCCTCCGAAAATACGATATCTTTAAGTTTGCCTTTTGCTTGCTCGTCGTCACAACTTTTAATCCGCTTTGAGTTTAAAATAATCTATCTTAGTTCACACCAGATAGACTTTATGTATCTGCCCCTGGGAGGATGTTAATAAATTACGCGGCTTGCCTAAAAGTTGTAACCACTGCCATTAAAAAAACAAGATGGGTGTTAGTTTACCTCATCTTGACTAAGAATTTTGGATTTGGGATTTTAGATTTTGGATTGGGGGCTTCTGCTATAGCGTTTTCAAATGAGTCGTGAACACATATTTAATAGTGAATGTTGGGTTACGACGCGGTCAAAGGCGTATCTGTGAGCATTATGAGTTAATTACCGCGTCTAAGCCAACCTACCATTGTTTACATCTCAAATGGAAACACTATATATGCCCCGATCCTCGTGAATATTGATCGATACTGGTACAGGTACTCACAATTGGTAAAAGCTGGAATGGAATTTCGCGCAACAGATACCCCACGCTTAGACTGGACGGGGGATGGACTGGCAATTGGTTTTTTTGAAGATGCTGTAGAGTTAACTGGCGATCTGGCTCAGTTGGATGATAAGTTCGGCGGTATTTTGCAGGAATTGATTGCAGAAACCGAATTTAAGGGAAAAGAAGGCAGTAGCGCTTCTACTCGCGTTGGCGGTAGCGGTAGCCCAGTCCGTAAAATTATACTGGTGGGACTGGGCAAAGCAGAAGCACTGAAGTTAAATTCTTTGCGGCGATCGGCTGCGGCGGCGGCGCGATCGGCTAAAAAGGAAAAATGCAAGACGCTGGGACTCAGTTTGCCAGTGTGGAATAATGACTCAGGATTGACAGTTCAGGCGATCGTCGAAGGAATAGAACTGGCTCTGCACCAAGATAACCGCTTTAAGTCAGAATCGGAAGATAAAGGGCTGCAACTGGAACAAGTCGATTTACTGGGACTGAGCGGTCAAGAAGAGGCAATTAACCGCGCCAAACAAATTTGTGCCGGTGTTATCCTAGCGCGGGAACTCGTCGCCGCACCAGCCAACGAGGTAACTCCGGTGACTATGGCAGAAACAGCCCTCAAGCTGGCTGAAGAATTTGGCTTAGTAGCAGAAATATTGGAACAAGAAGACTGCGAAAAGCTAGGGATGGGAGCATTTCTGGGTGTAGCCAAAGCTTCTGATTTACCGCCTAAGTTTATCCACCTGACTTATAAACCGGAAGGAACACCCAGACGCAAATTGGCGATCGTCGGTAAAGGTCTTACCTTCGATTCTGGCGGTCTTAACATCAAAGGTGTCGGTAGCGGGATCGAAATGATGAAAATAGACATGGGCGGTGCTGCTGCAACGTTGGGTGCGGCAAAAGCGATCGCGCAGTTAAAACCCGATGTCGAAGTTCACTTCATCACCGCTACTACAGAAAACATGATTAGCGGTCGCGCCATGCGCCCAGGCGATATTCTTAAAGCTTCTAACGGCAAAACGATCGAAGTCAACAACACCGATGCGGAAGGACGCCTGACTCTGGCAGATGCCTTGGTGTTTGCCGAAAAGCTGGGTGTTGACGCCATCATCGATTTAGCTACCTTAACTGGTGCTTGCGTCATTGCTTTGGGCGATGATATTGCTGGATTGTGGAGTACAGACGATGCTGTTGCTAACCAGTTAGTTCAAGCTGCCGAAGTTGCTGGCGAAAAGCTGTGGCGGATGCCTTTGGAAGAGAAATACTTTGACGGTCTAAAATCCCCGATCGCGGACATGAAGAATACTGGGCCCCGTCCCGGCGGTTCGATTACCGCCGCTTTGTTCCTCAAGCAATTTATTAAAGAAACGCCTTGGGCGCATTTAGACGTTGCTGGGCCAGTTTGGGCCGACAAGGAAAACGGCTACAACAACGTTGGTGCAACGGGCTACGGTGTCCGCACTCTTGTCAATTGGGTGCTTGCCGAAGTGTAAGGAATGCGGTGTTAAAGCTGTCGCGCATCTAAATTGTACTTCGGGACGGGCAGGATGCCCATCCCACAAGAATCTTATCAAAGTTGACTGTAAAATTAGATGCACAGCAGCTTA
>CASBRD010000038.1 GCA_949128025.1 Oscillatoriales cyanobacterium PMM_0008
CCCTAGCCCCTAGCCCCTAGCCCCTACCTTGTAGCCTGTTCGGTAACTTCTTGTATCTGTCTAGCGAAATAGGCTTCCCGATATTTCAACTGCTTGGCAAGTTCCAAACCTTTTTGAAAGGCTGACAGTGCTTGAGGATAGTTTTTATTCTCCAAATAAATTTGACCAACTTCGTCGTAAGTATTCATCATGCCGTAGAAGTTGTGGGCTAAATAATCAGCTTGTAGAAGGACTTGATAGGTTTCCAAAGCAGGATTTATTTGCTTCTGAGAGCGTTGGACTGCGACTAACTTCCGCAAGGCATCGGCTGCGCTAGAATATTGTTGGATTGACCAGGCAAAGGCATAAGTTTCTTGATAGCTTTGTACTGCTTGTTCTAACTGACCGATCGCTTCATAAGCTGACCCGATTTCCAGCTGGATAGTGGGAATCTGAACGAAATCTTTTTCGTTGCGGTAAAACTCGATTAACTGCTGCTTTGCCTTGATAGCTTTCTCAATTTGGTTATCTTTGCCGTAGAGGTAAGCTAGCTGTTTGAGATAAGTAACTTGCTTGACGGAATCGCCCTTTTCTTGCGCCAAACGTGCTAATTCCTGATAAGCGCTGACAGCTTTAGAGTAATCAAACCAACTCACACTCAGTTCGGCAATCTTGAGCAGCAAAGCTTCTTCTTGGGCAGCATCTTGTTGCGATCGCGTTACTGCTAAAATTTGTTCGTAAACCTTTACAGCCCAATCAGGCGATTTTACTTGCTCAAAGGCAGTCGCGAGCGATCGCAACAAATTTAAATCTACTGGCAGCTTCAATTGCGCCTGCTGTATCGTTTGCAGCCGTTTTGTGATATACTGCACATCTTCACTCAGATTTCGATCCCAAGCGACGCCACCAACCCGACTCAGCGCTTGCACCTCTGGCAATAACCCCTGGTATCGCCGCAATCGCAGTTCTCGATACCAAGTTTCAAAAGCGCCCTTTTCGTCACCAGCTTGCAACTTAGCAGCAGCTTCAGCATTCAATCCATCCAAAGCAGGGGCTAATTGTGCGAGTTCTTCCTCAGTCAGCGGTCTTTTATCTCTGCGGGTACGAGGGATTAGCGGATCGAGTGTCCTGAGTTCCAGGGGGTTGGGAGGAAATTGATTTGGGTTAGGCTTTTTAGTGTTATTATCAGCGGCTGTTGCTGGCAAACTGAGAACAAGCCAAAGCACCGAACAAAACAAGAGGGGGAGAGAGGCGAGAGAAGAAATTTTTATTTTTGGTTGTGTGCGATCGCGCATAGTAGTCTCATATCTGTATGACCCTTTGACTTACCTGTCGCAGTTTTGGTGTCTCTTACGGCGAATTAGTTAAATTTTAGAGGAGAAAGTTAGTGCGTAAAAGCGTACAAACGCTGATTTTGGCTTTAGCGGTAACGTTATTAAGTTTGCTTGCAGCGTGTAGTTTGCCGCAAGTCAGCGCCCAGCAGCGGACTTTTCTCGACTTATCCCTGGAATTCTTGGGCGAGTACAAGTTACCTAAGCAAAAATTTAAAGATACCTCTGTAGGGGGATTATCGGCGCTTGCTTATGACAGAAAGAGCGATCGCTTCTATGCCCTCTCCGATGACCAAAGCGTATATGCCCCAGCTCGTTTCTACACCCTCAAGCTATCCCTGGGCAACAGTGGTATCCAGAAGGTAGAAGTAGAAAACGTCACCTTTCTCAAAGGAGAAGACGGAAAAACCTATCCCAAAAACGCGATCGATCCAGAAGGAATCGCCCTTTCTCCCCAGCGAACTCTATTTATTTCCAGCGAAGGCGTCGCCAGAAACAACATCCCCCCTTCCATACAAGAATTTGATTTGCAAACAGGTCGTTTGCGGCAAAAATTCTCAATTCCACAACGCTATATCCCCGATGCTACAGGAGATCGGCAACAACGGGGCGTTCAAGATAACTTGGGATTTGAAGCTTTGACACTCAATCCTACCGGATCTACACCAGCTAGCGGCGAACCAATTCGTTTATTTACAGCCACAGAATCAGCGCTTGTACAAGACCGCGATCCGGTACAATTGGACGAGCGAGGCAATCCCAAACCACAAATCATCAAATCTCGTCTGCTGCATTATCTGATTAGCGATCGCTCACCCATTATACTTTCCGAACATCTTTATCAGCTATCCCTAGCACCACCGGGCGCTCAATATCATGGTTTGGTGGAATTATTAGCAATAGACCAAGGCGGACACTTTCTCAGTGTAGAGCGGTCTTTCGGTCTTTTTGGGATCAACATTCGCATTTTTCAACTGGCGACTGGTGCTGCAACCGATACTTCCCGCATTGCTAGTCTAAAAGGGGAACTCAGGGCTGTTGAACCAGTTAAGAAAAGATTGCTTTTGGATTTGAAGGAACTTGGGATTAGTTTGGATAATCTAGAGGGTATGGCAAAGGGCCCTCGTTTACCCGATGGTAGTCAAAGTTTGGTTTTGGTTAGCGATGATAATTTTAGCGATCGACAAGTAACTCAGTTTCTGCTATTTCGTCTCAAAAACAGACCCTGACGGAAGAAACCGGGTTTCTTGGAGAAACCCGGTTTGTGTAGGCTTTGATGTGTGATCCAGAAAGCTGAGAGTGTCGAGTTCTGCTTTCCCAGAGTGTTATTTACATTACTATTGATAATTCATCAGCGACTTGAATCCGACCCTTGACCAAAGCGCGAATTAGACGATCGAGACAGCCGCGTTCTTCATCTGTGGTGGACTCATCTAGGATAGCCGCCATCATACCGTAGCGATCGGCTTTGGTGAGGCGGTGCGTGTCGGTAACGGTAGCGATTAGTTCGTTGATTGCGCCGGGGAGGAGGACTGGGAACATGAGGTTGGTTTGAACTCGACACTTATATAATCTCCTGGTTTCCTCTGAGCGCGGGTGATTGTGCTGATGTTGCCTCGGTGATAATACTGACAGGAATTTGTGAGTCAAACCTGAAGTAATCTGTGACGCGAATCACAGTTATAGCTAGGGGCTAGGGACTAGTGCAAGTGGTCAGTGGTCAGTGGTCAGTGGTCAGTGGTCAGTGGTCAGTGGTCAGTGGTCAGTGGTCAGTTGTCAGTTGTCAGTTGTCAGTTGTCAGTGGTAAAAATCAAGATTTCCAGAGCAATCATTGGCAATTTTTAGTGGTGAGTTATTTCCGCCATCCTGCACTAGGGGCTTTCTTGCTAGGGTTTCAGGAATTAAGAACGTCCTAACTGACTTTCATCGGTTGCTATATGCACTAGATCCCATTTTGTTAAAATGACTTGGCAGCGCCCCTCAAAAAGCAAAATTCGATCGACAATGACACATTCCACGGATATTGCCACTTTAGCTGGCTTGATGGCAGCAGACTTCAGCAACCAAGCCCAAGCCTTTGAAAATCCGCCATTTTATGCCCACATTCGCGTTTGTATGCGCCCCTTGCCCCTAGAAATCCTATCGGGGCTAAGTTTCTTTGTAGAACAAGCCTACGACTATACACTCAATCAACCTTACCGAGTGCGAGTTCTCAAATTGGTGGATACTGGTTCCCACATCGAAATCGAAAATTACATCGTCAAGGACGAAGAAAAGCTCTACGGTGCTTCTCGCGACCTCAACCGCCTGCAAACCCTCAAAGCAGAACAATTAGAGAAATTACCGGGCTGCAACATGATTGTAGAGCGGACTGGCAGCTGCTTCAAAGGCAGGGTGGAACCCGGTAAAGCTTGCATGGTATTTCGCAATGGTAAAAACACCTACCTGGATAGCGAATTCGAGATTGATGAAGAAAAGTTTATCAGCCTCGATCGCGGACGCGACCCAGAAACCGACGAACATATCTGGGGTTCTGTCGCTGGCCCCTTCTATTTTGTCCGCTGGGCTACCTTTGCCGACGAAGTGAAAGTTTAGGGGCTAGAGGCTAGGGGCTAGGGACTAGGGGAAGAGGGGAAGATTTCAGATAACCAAATTGAAATAAAATCTAAAATCTAAAATCTAAAATCTAAAATTCCCCTCTGCTCCTC
>CASBRD010000039.1 GCA_949128025.1 Oscillatoriales cyanobacterium PMM_0008
AATGGGGACTGAGGACTGGGATTTTGCCGTGACCGTCAGTGGCTCGACTGAGCGCTCACCGAACGTGCCAACAGGACTGGGGACTGGGGACAAGGAGGAGAAGGGTAGAGGTAGAGACGTTGTATGCAAGGTCTCTACCTCTACCACCTTGCCATTTTCCGGCTGGGCAAAGTTGTTTTGCTCTTGTGATGACGCTAGTACTGGTTGTAACGGCGGTGCTTCATCAAGGTAAGCAGCAGAATAGTCAGGAGTGAGGTCATAAGTAGTTGGTTGTTCCTCCTCGTCCCCCTCGTCCCCCCCGTCCTCCTGGTCGCTTTTTTCTTTTGACTTTGGACTTTGGACTTTTGAGTTTTGACTTTCGACTTTCTCTGCTTTTGGTGGTGCTGGAGTTTCAGATCCCATCATGTGAGCCAAGACATAAAAAGTATTGACCTGTGGAGTTTCGCCTGTGACTGCTTCGCGTACCAGTTGGCGGATGGCATCTAAACCGCGATATATGCGATCGCTGACGATCGCATTGAGGGTTGTCTCGCCTCGTTTCACGCTTCCCAATATATGCTCTATCTGATGGGCCAAAGTTGCCACATCTTTGACGCCCAACATACCAGCATCGCCTTTGAGGCTATGAGCTTCCCGCAGTAACTCTTCTAATTTTTCTTGGTCATCTGGATGTTTTTCTAAGTACAGAAAACCATCATCAAGTTTCTGCAAATGGTCTTCACTCGCCGTTTTAAAAATATCCCGTAGTTCTTCATCTTCGATCTGCATTTTTGGTTTATCCTTTGTTCTTAATCATTAGTCATTGTAAAATTTTAAATTTCCGATATAATATCATGTCCGGTTGAATACTTGTAATAAATTTTATTTCCGTAGGTTGGGTTGAACAAAGTGAAACCCAACTTTAGCTTTAAGTTCGGGTTGGGTTTCGTTCCAAAGGCCCTACTACAGATATCATAAGTGATTAACCGGACATGATATAAAATCTAAAATATAAAATCTTCTCCATGCCCCTATTTTATTTTTTACTTTTGACTTTTGTACGGGCGGGTTTAGCCCACACATCTCATTACTAACAGAATATTTTACAAAACCCGCCCCTACTGACTTTTGAATGAGTGACTACACCTCTTTTTTGAGACTCTGAGCGGCATCGTTGAGTTTTTGAGTGCCGATTCTGGTTTGACTGATGCCGCTAGCTGTTTGGGCAGCTGCATGGTTAAGTAAATTCATCGCATCAACGACTTGCCCAATAGCAATAGCTTGCTGTTTAGCACTGAAGGAAATTTGTTGGCTGCTCAATACAACGTTGTTAATTGCTTCGGTCACGCCTGTGAAGGCTTCTGCTGTTTTTTGGGCAATTTTGACGCTTTCTTCTACTGTTTTGGTGCCCTCATCTGTAACCGTGACGGTGGAATTGATGGCTTTCTGGATATCGGCGACGAGATTGTTGATTTTTTCGGCGGATTTCTTGCTTTGGTCTGCGAGTTTGCGAATTTCGCTGGCGACGACGCCAAAGCCTTTGCCGTGTTCGCCAGCTCGCACTGCTTCTACTGCGGCATTTAGGGCGAGCATATTGGTTTGGTTGGCGAGGTCGCTTACCAAGCTGGAGATGTGGCGGATTTGATTGGTTTGGTCGCTTAAGCGGTAAATTTCCAGGGCGATCGCACCTACTTTCTGCCTCAGCACCGACATCCCTTCCAGAGAGTCTTCGACTGCTTCGGTTCCAGAAGCCGTGAGGACTAATACCTGCTGGGCGGCGGCTGCGACGGCTTGGGCTTGTCCGGCGGCTTGCTGGGAGGAGGCACCCAGCTCATCCATTGTGGTGGTGGTTTGATTGACAGAAGCTGCTTGCTGGGAAGCGGTGCGTTCCTGTTCTTCTACCGTCGCGGCTATTTCGTTTGAGGAAGAAGCGATCGCGCTAGCCGCTTGGTCGATCGTATTAGTAATACCTGAAGAGATCCAATAAGCTGCGAGTAAGGAAAACGCTAAACATAACAAAGCACCCACTACAACTGCCGCGATCAGATTGTTAAGCAAAGTTTTCGCTTCAGTGGTTGCCCCATTCAGAATCCCCTTTTCGGCTGTATTGAATTCTGTACTTAGGTTTCTAAACTTATCGACAAATTGTTGCCCTTCTCCTGTTCGGAATATTGATAGCGCTTGGGCTGTCTTGCCTTGCTTCACTAAGTTGATTAGGTTTTGTGCGTAGCGATCGTATTCTATTGTCAACCGAATTATTTCTTTTAGTCGCTGTTTCTGTTCTGCATTTTTAATCGTAGTTCCTCCACGCTTAAAAGCATCATTAAGGTAACTTAACTCCTCTTTATATCCTCTTAAAAATTGATTCTTTTGCGTCAATAAATAACCTCGTAAATTGCTCACCATCCTACTGTGAGTAAGTGTCATTGCATTGAATATTTCAACATTTTCTTGAGTAAGTTCTACTTGCCTAAATACCCTTGCCAGTTTATCGGCGCTGGAGTATACTATTCCAGCTAGACCTATGAATAAAAGAATAGGGACTGAATATCCCAGTAACATTCGATTCCGCAATTTCCAATTTTTAAACATCTGCATTTGTTATGTGGTAGTATTCATACCTCTTCATTTACAATCATACCTCCCTTGTTGAACATTTTTGGCAAATCCAAAAGGCTCATCATTTTTTCTCCGTAGGGAGCGGTGCCTCGCAGGTATTCATCATTGATAGAATGAACTGCCGCCGGAACAGGCGAAATCTGCCCTGGGTGCAAGTACATGACATCAAAGACTTCATCAACTGTAACTCCTGCGACCAAATCATCGACACAAACAACCATGATTTTAGCAGTGGTTTCTGCACCCAACATTGGCATATTCAACAGGCTGCGTACATCAACTAAAGTTACAATTTCACCCCGCAAATTCATGTTGCCGACGATATGCGGCGGACAGCAGGGGACAGGAGTAACTTTGCGGATATCGGTAAATTCACGGACAAGCTTTAAATCAAGCCCAAAGTATTCTCCACTCAAACCAATTACAGCCAGCGGTATTAATCCTGTTAAGTCTTCCTTTTCAGTTGAGCGCATCAAGTTGTGCGATCGCTCTCGGAAAATAGCTCGATCTTCCGCTGTAGCGTGCGGACAGAATATACGCTCTTTTGTGTATTTAACTGTCTCTAATTCTAGGTTGGATTTATTTTTATCTCCGACTAAAGGTTCAACCGACTTTGAGTAGCAAAGCAAATTTTCAATGTTTAGCAGCATCACTATATCTGCGGCAACTTTGGCGATCCCACAGACAAAAGGGCGATCGCGATCGAGAACCTCTCGATCGTAGAAAAGTTCCTTTGTCATGTCCTCTGGGGAAATATTATAAACCTCATGGACTTGATTGACAATCATGCCAACCCGCAATTTTTGCCACTCCACGACAATTACACTATCGGTCAGGCAATACTCCAGCTGCCGATACCCAAAACGGAGATTGAGATCCATAACTGGTAGTATATCTCCCCGCAGATTAACAACACCAATAATGTCAGGGGGTGCTTCTGGTACAGGGGTCAACTCCGGCAAAGAAAAAATCTCCACGACAGACTCCGCTTCCACACCGTATAGCGAACCATCAACGCTAAAGATCAGATAAGCTTTATGAGCAATTGTTAACATAATTAAGTTTTTAAGCAAAAATAAATTTAAAAAAGTCTTCTTGAAAAGAAGATATCACGTAAAACTGCCAAGCCCTTAGAAACCGGGTTTCTTGGAGCTTTGTAGGTTGGGTTGAGGCACGAAACCCAACAAATGCGTTGGGTTTCGCTGCCAGGCCCTTAGAAACCGGGTTTCTGGGAGTTCAGTTTATTTACACCCACCTACTTATGAACCATGAACTATCAACTCTAGAACAGTTACGCAAAGTTCTCACAGTGAGTGCCAACCTGTTAGACGTTATCGCGCTCTAAATCGTAAATTACCTTTTCCCAGTACCAATCCTCCGAACGACCTGGATTGTTGTCCCTCGCCTGCTGAAGCAGCCGTTCAGCTAAATCCCAATCTCCCTTGACAAGAACAAAAAGTCTCTGCCGCAGTTCTTCTCTAGGTCGGCTCGAAAAATTTTGTTGTTGACTGTACCATTCGTTGAACTTAGCTTCACCCTCTGTAATCATTTCATCTATTACAATTGGGGCTTGCTCTCCAAGTTCTTCTAGCGTTTTACCGATATTTTCGCAGGTAAGGCTGATTCCGCCAATCACAAGGTAAAAAGCTTTTTTAGTAAACGTTTCTAGCTCGTCCATGATAGTTAATCCAAAGGTGAAGCTTTTCTTAGTTTACTACCAAATAGGGAAAAACGCTACTACCGCATCCCCTTTGCCTCCGCGCTTGACTCCTCATCTATGTTCTTTTAAGATTTTATCGACATAAATAAGCAATTCACCAGCCGTTACCTCACCCTGTTGCTCGACTGTGGCTGATGGTGCTAAATCTTTTAGCAGATTCACAGCCGCAGCCAGCATTTTACTAGACCTGGTAGCATTCCCTTCTTTCTTGTAAATAAAAGCTAGTCCAAGATACGCCGAAATAGACAATGGTGCAAGATAAATTATTTTTTTTAAATAAAACTTTGCTTTTTCAATATCTCCCTTTTCTTCAGCAATATGTGCCAAAAGGTAGCAAGGTAAGACGGACAAAGAATCTAGTTCAAGTGCTAGAGAGCAATAGTAAATTGCTTTGTTATGCTCCCCTAAATTCGCATAGGCTTGAGCTAGTAAGTAATAAGCACCAAAATTACGGGGTTGCAACAAAATAACTTTTTCTGCTTGTTTAATTGCATCAGCATAAGCTTTCTTGCCGAAGAGTTTTTCTGCCGGAATGAGGATGTCATCTGCCGTTGTATTATCAAAAGGCGCTGCTGTTTCCCCCCGTGTTAATGGCTCAGCCAAATTTGGGGTTTTGCTAACAAGCCCGATGGAATTAGCGTGTTGTAAATCAACATTTTGGCGAGAATATTGCCTAGACTCCCTTTGGGGTGATTCGCGAAGGTTAACATCGTATCGGACAGATTCAGAAGTTTCAAACTGCGAATTTTTGCTGCGTTCGTATAGCACTGATTCCGGCAAAACTTTCACCTGGAAGCGACCAAGATCTTGACCGTAAAGTTCGGTATGTCCCGTCAGGAGGCAGCCTCCTGGCGCAAGGGTGTTGTAAAATTTTTTCACTACAATTGAAATAGCTTTGAATTGAAAATATACAAAAACGTTACGACAGACAATAAGATCCATATTATGGATGTCGGAACTGGGGTTAGGAAAGTTATCTTTGACTAAATTTCCATAACTAAACCTTACCATCTTGCGAATATTTTCATTAAGTTTACATTCTGTTTGACGCTGAGAGAAATACTGCTTTTTTAAATGAGGATCTACTAAGCGAAATGACCAAGGACTGTAAATTCCATGTTTGGCTTTTTCAATAGTTTTTTGATTTAGATCGGTTCCTAAAATTAATATATTCCAATTATCCAAATCGGGCAGCAATTCGTGGAGAAGGATAGCCAAAGAATAAGGTTCTTCACCCGTTGAGCATCCGGCGCTCCAAAGACGCAGGCTTCTCTTCTCGCCTCCTTTGATGTTGATTTCTTTGTTTTTTGATTCTATTAATTGCGGCAGAATCCTATTTCTCAGGAGCGCAAACTGACCTTTATCGCGAAAAAAATAACTTTCCCCAGTCGTTAACAGGCGTGTCAGTTCTCTCCATTCCCGTTCGCTCGGCGTCTCCCCAAAAGATTCGTTCTGTTCGGTATGAGGCTCCAAAAGTTGATAATAATCCGCTGGACTTGATAATCTAAGTAATTTGAGCCGCGCCCAAATTGTTTTAGCTAAACTTTCCCTATCCTGCTCCCTGACGTGCAAACCTGTGTTGGTTGAAATCAGCTCGATAAAACGCTGTATTAAAGCCTCATTCATCAAAATAGTCCTTTGCACGAGATGTTGCTATCCTTTTATTTATAACTGATAAAACGCCGTAAACAGAAAAAAACACAGTTTCTTGTCTGATGCTTTACGATAAGTTAGTATAGCTTATACCAAAAAAAACAAGCAATGGCAAGTTCGTTACGGGATCGAACAGGCATGACAAACCGTTTTTTTTTGGTTGTCAAGGTCGATATTTCGTTGATGGTAGCGAAAAATCCCCGTTTCTGGCATTACTGAATCGGTGTTCTAGCACACGCAAAGCTCTTGAAAGTTGTGCGTTATAAAGTCTACAATTCTATTTAAAGGATAGGGTGAAGAAAAAAATTATGCCCAGTCATCGTCAACAGCCAATTATCATCACAGGTGCAGTATAGGCTTGAGAATACTGTCGAATACTGTGGGACACACAGAATTAAAAGCTTGTGGAGAAACTGTAAGACTCGTTAGTACTCGTGCTAAAAAGCGGGTTTCTGTGAAGCAAGAATCTCCCGTCACAGCGTAGCTGTGACGGGAGAGTGTCAAGAGGAGTTTTTCTCACTTCTCAATCAGGTTGGTCTGAAACAAGTGACAGACCAAATGCGACAAAACCAACAAAGTTAAACTGTCGTACACTAAGTTTTGGTTTAGGCATTGTAAAGATTACTAACAATCGCGACTGCTGACTGTTTAAGCTGACTGGGTGCAGCTATCCTTACCAGTAAGTGCATTGCTCCTAAGTTCTAACTCGAACGTAGATTTCGATTTACTTTTTTCGGAGTAGTCTATGTCAGCACCAATCTCGACAATTACGATCGCCCAAAAGAGTCCAAAACAATCAGCTGTTAGAAAAACTTGCTTGTGGTTAGCAGCAATTCCGATCGCCGGAGTAATTGGTGTCAATCGGGTGCAAGCACAACCAATTGTTCCCGCAGCTGACGGTACTGGCACCGTCGTCACGCCTCAAGGTAACGTTTTTGACATTACAGGTGGAACTAAGTCTGGGGATGGTGCTAACTTATTTCACAGTTTTACGGAATTTGGCCTCAGCCCTGGGCAAATTGCTAATTTTATATCTCGACCCGATATTCTCAATATTCTAGCGCGGATAAACGGCGGAAACGTTTCTTTTATTAACGGCCTTATTCAAGTTACAGGCGGCAATTCCAATTTATTTTTAATGAACCCGTCTGGGATTGTATTTGGTGCTAGTGCGAGTTTAAATGTTCCGGCTGCCTTTATGGCAACTACAGCTAACGGTATCGGCTTTGGGAACGTTAATTGGTTTAATGCAACTGGCACCAATAATTATGCAGCACTGGTAGGAAAACCGAATGCTTTTGCTTTCACTATGAGTCAACCCGGAAACATCCTTAACTCCGGGAACTTAGCAGTGGGATTGGGGCAAGATTTAACTTTATTGGGTGGCACGGTTATCAATACCGGGCAATTATCAGCACCAGCGGGTAACATGACTATAACGGCGGTGCCGGGAGAAAGTTTGGTGCGTTTGAGTCAGCCAGGATATTTGCTGAATTTAGAAGTTAAACCGATCGGAAATAGTAGCACTCTACCCAACAATTGGACATTGCCAATTTCCTCATTGCCGCAAATGTTAACCGGAGGAAGTGGAGGTAATGCCACGGGAGTTACTCTTAACAAAGATGGCAGCGTACAACTAACTGGTTCTGGGATTCAGATACCAACAGAAGGGAATACGGCGATCGCATCTGGCACTATTAATGCTGCTGGCGAAACTGGCGGTAAAGTTAACATTTTGGGCGACAAAGTTGGCGTAATAAGTGCCAATATTGATGTTTCTGGCACTAATGGCGGTGGCAGCGTTCGGATTGGCGGTGACTATCAGGGTAAGGGAACAGTGCCGAATGCGTCGCGTACTTTTGTTAGCAAAGATTCTATTATTAGCGCAGATAGTTTGCTTAATGGTAATGGCGGTAGTGTAATTATCTGGGGTGACGATACTACCCGTTTCTACGGAAATATTACAGCGCGTGGTGGAAGTCAAAAAGGTGATGGTGGGTTTGTCGAAACATCTGGTAAAAACGGTTTAGATATAGAGGGTGCTAGAGTTGATGCTAGTGCTGTTGGGGGAGAAGCGGGTACGTGGTTGCTCGATCCTAGAAACGTTTTAATCGGGGATTTTTCTACTGAGGGTGGCGATTTTAGTGGGGGTAATCCTGATATTTTCACTCCATCGGCTGACGATGCAAAAATTCTTCCTACCGATATTGAAAGTGCGCTTAATGCTGGAACTAGCGTCACTATTACCACAGGAACTACAGGCAGTCAACAGGGTAATATTACTGTAGGTGTTACTATTAATAGAACAACTGGTAGCAATGCAACTCTAACGCTTGATGCAGCTAATAAAATTGCGGTAAATTCAGATATAATTAATGACTCTTCTAATCCTCTAAATGTTGTTTTGTCAGCTGGGGGTGATATTTCTGTTGGGCGTAGCGTATCGATTAGCACAAAGGGTGGCGATATAAAGTTTACTAGCACTAATGGATCGATCGCTAGTTTTGGTGATTTAAATTCATCAAACGATAGTACTGGCGGTAATATTATTCTCAATGCTGCTACCAAGGTTCTGGCAAGTACGATCGACGCAAAAGGAGCTTCAGGTAGTGGGGAGATTCGCATTTCTGGTAGCGAAATTGACTTTGCTAATACTGTTAGTGGTGGTGCAGTTACGCTTGAGCCTTTCAAAGCCGACCAAAATATTAGATTGGCTGGCGATAATGAAATCGACACTGCTGCGCTGGATATCTCGTCAAGCGATATTGGTAATTTGCATTGAGGTCTAGTTGTCACTCCGTCAGGAGTATTTATAAAGAAATGTTTCAAAATCGGCTCAAAATTTTATGTTTTGTTGTATGCTGATAAAGTATATGGCAATCCTAGATGAATCCCAAATGCCGCCGAAAGGCAAACCATTACCCCACGTAGTGGTGCAGCCGGTGGTCAACTAACGGCACTTTGGGTGCTTTGATAACTGGTGCCGATAGGATTTCGCCTACCCAGTCTTTTCCTGGCCCCTTCACCCTGGGCAATATTCAAATCATTACCTCAGTACCACCTGTAGTAGTAGAACCGCCTGTAGTAGTAGTACCGCCTGTAGTAGTAGAACCACCTGTAGTAGTAGTGCCACCGCCACCGCCACCGGAGCCATTGCCGCTTTCACTGCTTCTGTCGCCACAGAGAAATCCACTACCACGATTACCACTTGTGCGATCGCTACCCACAAGCAGTCCTCCCCTTAGACTGGTGAGGGAGCCGTTACCGCAATCGCCTTTGGTAACACAATTTGCGATCGTCAGAGGAGCTTTGCCAGAATCACTATATTTAATTGCTTCTCCTGCCGATCCCGGTACTGCCTGTTCCACTCCCGGTATCCCTAGTGTGGTGGGACTAAAGCTGGGGACAAAATGCCTGACAATTTCTTCAGCAATATCAGGTAATTCTGGACAATTGATCGCATACGATGATGATTCCTCATCAACTAACCTTGGAATCACAAATCCAGGAGGTCAGTCGCCAAAACTGCCTTTCCTCATCCATCAGCCTTCAAACACATTTGAGGCAACCCCAACGCTTGATAGACCAACAAGAGGTGGCGCTAATGGTGACTCCACACCGGGCGCGGGTAATGGCGGACAATCGATGACATCCGGTGATAATGGTAACGTATTGCCTTCAACCAATCAGCCTTCAAACACATTTGAGGCAACCCCAACGCTTGAGAAGCCAACAGATGGTGGCTCGAATAATCCCGACACTCCCCCTTCCACAAGTCCCAGTATTTACACTCCTCCAAATGTACCTGAGCCGACCAACGAGCTTAACACGCCATCAGATGGTGGCTCAAATGATTCCTCAATAGCTCAAGGTACTCAGCCCTCGACATTAGGAGAGCAAAATAATCCCAACAATTCCATTACTACTTCAACAGAGCAAGCAAGTCAGCCTTCAACATCGCCAACACAATCAAATCAAAATACCTCTACTTCAACAGGCACTTCTCAAATCAGAACATCGCCAACACCATCAAATCAAAATACCGCTACTTCAACAGGCACTTCTCAAACCACAACATCGCCAACACAATCAAATCAAAGCAGTACAACTGGGACTTCTCAAACCAGAACATCGCCAACACAATCAAATCAAAGCAGTACAACTTCAACTGCCACAAGTCAAACCAGAACATCGCCAACACAATCAAATCAAAGCAGTACAACTTCAACTGCCACAAGTCAAACCAGAACATCGCCAGCACAATCAAATCAAAGCAGTACAACTTCAACTGCCACAAGTCAACAAAATCAGCCCACAGAATCAACAGGACAAACTAATCAAAACTAGCGTTCTAAGATTCCTGGCACAAAACAGCAGCGTGGTGGCGGATGTGATCTTCCATAAAAGTCGCGATAAAGTAATAACTGTGATCGTAACCTTCTTGCATCCGTAAGATTAGCGGCACTCCAGCTTTGGCACAAGCTTGTGCAAACACTTCTGGTAGCAATTGTTGCTTGGCGAGAAAGACATCGGCAGTGCCTTGATCGATGAGAATGGAACGATCGCACTTAGCCGTCAGTACCAATTCGCTAGCATCGTAGGCACGCCAAGTTTCCCTGTCAGTTCCCAGGTAGTGAGTGAAGGCTTTTTGTCCCCAAGGACAGCGCATTGGTGCGCTGATGGGGGCGAAGGCGGAAACGGACAGGTAGCGATCGCGATTTTTCAAAGCGCAAATCAGCGCCCCGTGACCCCCCATCGAATGACCGAAAATGCCTTGTCGTTCGGGTATAGCTGGGAAATTTTGTGCGATCGCAGATGGTAGTTCATCCACCACATAACTGTACATCCGATAGTGCGACTTCCAAGGCCCGATCGTGGCATCAACGTAAAAACCCGCACCCGTACCCAAATCCCAATCATCATCCTCACCCGCAATCCCCGTATGGCGAGGGCTAGTATCTGGCGCTACCAGCATCAACCCGTATTCAGCCGCAAATCGCAGCGCCCCCGCCTTCACCATAAAGTTTTCTTCAGTGCAGGTTAAACCAGAGAGAAAGTAGAGAACAGGGACCGATCGTAATTTAGCTTGCGGTGGTTGGTATACAGCGAATTTCATTTCGCTATTGCAAGCTTGAGAATGATGACTGTAAAAGCCAATTTTACCGCCAAAGCAAGCCGATTCACTGACAAGGTTGAGAGATGCAGACATAAATTTTATTTTAGATTTTACCGAAAAACGAGCTAAAGCCCCCGGCTTTAGACGTGGGGATGTAAGCGATTCGCGGTTTTAACCGCAGTCAAATATTACATTTTGTTGCTTATATATTTATTTTACGCTACGATGCAGATAAAATTTAATTATATTTCAAATACCGTTGGGCAAACGGAAATTAAAGCTTGTGGAGAAATGCTCCTCTATTTGAACCTGGAAACAGTGTTTAAACAAGAGCCTTCGTTGAAGCAAGAATCCCCTCGCCTTTAGGCATGGGGAGTGTCAAAGGACTTCCGCACCCATTTTTGGCGTAGGGGCGGGTTTAGCCGATAAATTAAGCATTTCACAGATATCCCTAGTACAAAACCCGCCCCGACAATGCTTTATTTTTCGTGATTTTGTGTAAGACCTGTTTTAGAAACAATAGCTAAAACGTCAAAACCGTGCGAATTGACTTCCCTTCGTGCATCAACTCAAAAGCCTCATTAATCTGCGCGATCGGCATAACATGAGTCACTTGGTTATCAATATTAATCAAACCATTCATGTACCAGTCCACAATTTGAGGCACATCAGTGCGACCTCTTGCACCTCCAAAAGCAGTACCTTTCCAAACTCGTCCCGTAACTAATTGAAATGGACGAGTACTAATTTCTTGTCCCGCACCAGCCACACCAACAACAACACTTACACCCCAACCTTTGTGACAGCATTCCAAGGCTTGTCGCATCACATTAACATTGCCAATACATTCAAAACTATAATCTGCACCACCGCCCGTTAACTCTACCAGATAAGATACCAAATCGCCATCAATTTCTTGAGGATTGACAAAGTGAGTCATGCCAAATTTCTCGGCTAAAATTCGCTTAGCAGGATTGAGATCGACGCCCACAATCATGTTCGCCCCTACCATGCGTGCGCCTTGAATAACATTCAAACCCACACCACCCAAACCAAAAACAACAACATTTGCTCCCGGCTCAACTTTGGCAGTATTAATAACTGCACCGATGCCTGTTGTAACGCCACAACCTATTAAACAAACTTTATCAAAAGGGGCATCTTCGCGAATTTTGGCTACCGCAATTTCTGGCAATACGGTATAGTTGGCAAAGGTGGATGTACCCATATAGTGATGGAGCGGTTGCCCATCGATCGAGAAGCGACTTGTACCATCTGGCATCACGCCGCGCCCTTGAGTTGTGCGAATTGCTTGACAAAGATTAGTTTTTCTGCTAAGACAGTATTTACAATTGCGGCATTCTGGGATGTAAAGGGGAATAATGCGATCGCCCGGTTTAACGCTTGTCACACCATACCCCACTTCAACGACAACCCCTGCACCTTCATGACCTAAAATGGCGGGAAATAAGCCTTCCGGATCGGCACCAGAGAGAGTGTAAGCATCGGTATGGCAGACTCCGGTGGCTTTAATTTCGACGAGGACTTCTCCCTCTTTTGGCCCTTCTAATTGTACAGTTTCGATGCTTAACGGTTTACCAGCTTCAAAAGCGACAGCAGCTTTTACGTCCACAGCAATACTCCTAAAAGTTTCTGTTGTAAGATGATTTTATAGTCGAATAATATATAGCAATCCTAAATGAGATGTAAACAAATGGTAGGTTGGGTTAGACGCGGTAATTAACTTATAATGCTCACAGATAGGTCTTTGACCGCGTCGTAACCCAACATTCACTATTAAATATGTGTTCACGACTCATTTAGGATTGCTATAGGTAATTCAGACTTAGGATGGTAAAGTAAAAAGTTTAGCTCGCAAACCTTACTGGACAAGGCTTTTAGCCATAACTTACTTTTTCAACTAAAAGTATTTTAGCAGTCTGCGCGACAATTTCAATCGCTAGGGGGAGTCAAGATTTTTGATTAGATTTAGTCCACTGTTCCAGTAGCCAATACAACAGATAACTAAAGGAAGCAGCAGAAAAAGAAATTAAAGCAATTATAGTATCTCGCGCTAAAAATTTATCTAACAAAGTAGCTTGGGTAGTAACAACAGGAAAGCGAGCATCTAATCCTATTTGCAGTCGTTTTGTTTCGCCAGCGATGCGTACTTCTAAACCTTGGGGCGATTCTGGGTGAATTTGGATATTTCGCAGTAGTTTAACGCCTGGTTCTTCAGTGATTAAAAATTGATTTTTTTCGATCTTGTGTTCTTGACCTGCCATGCGAATTTGCCCTGCGAGTATGGTAGAATTAAATAAATCATCTTTCACATCAACACCAGTTTTTTCAATCTGGTAAAATTGGACATTTTTTACGGCCAAATCTCCCCGGAACCATTGAGAGTATTCTCTTGTTGTAGGTTCGGGTAAGTCTATAAGTAAATCGGTGGTTTGTGGTAGAGGTAATCTTAGTTCTTGAATATCAGGTTTAAAAATAACTTCCAATTCGGAATCGGAATTATTGGAATTAGTTGGTAATTTCAGGTTGGGTAAACGGTAATCTTCTAGCTGTAATTTCAGAAATTGATCGCCAAGTTGCATCTGTAATAAATTGGCAGCAGTTTTTTCTGTTTGCAGCGATAGGGAAAGGTAATTAACTTTAACTTTATGCTTCTTATCGTCGTAAGAGTTATAATTAAGTCCTTTAACAGTTGTATTTGGTTGTAGCCGCAATTCCATTTCAATTTGGCTAGTTTCTTGAGGATTGGCGGGAGAAATACTCAAGTTACTCTTTTCATTGGGTAATTCAATTGTCAGCTTGTTTAACTTATTTAGCTGGGGATAGGTTTTGCTAGCAAATTTCCCAGTTAATGTCAATGTTTGAGTGCCCCTAACTGAAATTTGATTGATGCCACGAATTGAATTAAGAAACAGCTTATTTGAGTTATTGCCAACATAAGTAAAATTCATTTCTTGTACGATTAGTTGCCCTTCAAAGTTATGGTTGACAGGGAAGATAGCGAGGAGAATAATAACTGTAAATAATAAGATTAGAAGGATGCCAATTTTTTGGGGATTTAAAAATATATTTTTTATACTTTTTATCATAATAATAGCCAATATTTTCTGATTGAAAAACACCCATTTTATACCTTCAATCAGTTTAAATCCTAACCATAAATAGGCAATGATGGCTAACCAAATACAAAAACTGATGGCATATATTATCCAAAAACAATAAGTGTAAAATTTTATAATTGGGAATTTCATCATCTCAACCAATTAGGATTATGTTCAAAAGTAATTAGCGAATTTACTTGGTCTGGCGGTCTACCATATTGCTCTAATTGGGCAGCAAGGCGCAACTGATAGCGACCCGCAGGTTGATTGCGTCCATCCCAAGTGAAAATAATTTCTCCCCGCTGGGGATTATTGCGCGGACTGCGATAGACGACTTGATTGTTGCGGCTGATTTCAAAGGTGGGAATTTTGACCAATTCGGATGAATAAAGCACGATTTCATACTGACCGGAAGGTTGCCCCAAAATTACTGGTACGTAAACAAACTGAGAACCCAAACTGACAGAAGCTAAGGCGCGTAAGCTGTTAGGTGAAATATTGGCTTCTTTTAAAATCCGCGTAGGCCAGTTGAAGGTAAAGTTATTTTGACTGGGGACAAGGGAGAAGTCATCTAATTGATAATTTCTGCCCAAAGAACGCACACTGATATTGGGGGAAGTGTCGCCAATGCGGGGAATTTGCAAACTGAGGTTGTCGCCGAATGTAGGAATGTTGCGGGTGAGGAAGGAAATCAAACGGAAAGAACTGCCAATGTTGATATTAGCAATGCCTTCGCAGCGGTTGTTGTCGCGGCGGATATAACCGAGGGTTTGGGGATTGCCGTTGGGACAAGCTTGGGCGGGAAGTGTGTGGAAATTTAAGATTAGTAGACTTGTTAGTAGGAATTTGTATTTCATCGGGTTTTTACTTTTCATATTATTTCAAGATTCCCCAACTACGCAGTTTTTCGATCACAATGTCCATTCGATAAGCTAAACCAAAGCCGCCTGTCGTTGGGGATTGAGTGCGATTGGTATCAGCAGCATCTTTTGGTGGTTGATTTCCGTCCGCTATTTGCACCATCATGGCAACAACTGTGAAATTTTCTCTATCGATGACGGGGCCACCGGAATTGCCTTGAGCTAGGTTAGCGTCTATTTGTATTAGTGGTGGTTTGTTTGGGTCGTTGATGATGTTGCTAATTTCTCCTGAAACTTGAGTCCAATCACCGCCGTTACTGGGATGTCCGATGACGCGCACAGGGGTAGTGCGACCGAATCTGCCAGAAGACATGGGCAAGGGCTTGATATCATCGGGAATGCCTGTAACTTCCAAAACGGCTAAATCCAGGGGGTCATCGGGATTGGTGATTTGCACGATGCGGGCTGTGTAGCGGGGACGGACTTGACCCGAAGGCGGTTCGCCGCTGTAAAATTCTACTTTTATTTTTTCACTGGGGGGGTCTGTACCTTTGTCGCTGACGACATGGCGATTGGTGACTATCCAAACTGTTTTGCCTTCCCGTTTCACTACCCAGCCAGTACCATAGCTAGGGCCGAGGTTAGCGCCGCCTGTGGGAGGGATGATAATTAGCACGACGGAACGCAAGACATCAACTAAGGGTTCTTGTCTTCGACTGGGCAACCATTGTCTATCATCCACGACTAATGGTGGGGGATTTCGACGTAATACTAGCAGGCGTTCTGCTTCTTGGAGATTGTTTTGGGCAAATACAAAGTTGGGGTCTAAGGCGATTGATTGTTTAAATTCTGCAATTGCTTCTTCTAATTTCCCTTGTTGTTGGAGTGCGTAGCCTAAACCATTGTGCGCCAAAGTATGAGCGCTGGCTGGAGTTACAGATGTATTTTCTGGTAATCTCAATGCGCGGCGAAAGGATGCGATCGCTTCTTCGAGTTTCTTCTGGTCTCTCAGCGCAATGCCCAGATTGTAGTAAGCAGCAGCATTGTTGGGGTCGAGTTGGATGGCGCGGCGATAGGATGCGATCGCTTCTTCGAGTTTCTTCTGGTCAATTATGGCCTTGATGGACGCTTAAACGTTAAGGGGATTAACTATTTGTAGTTAATCCCCTTAACGTTTAAGCAAAAACTTTGGTATAGCATTTACTTAAATCAGTAGATAAGATATAATTATACTAAATGGAGAAATAACATGAAACAAATAACACTTAGTCGAAAAAGCTTGAAAGCTGCAATCAATAGTTTTTTGATGGAATCTAGCTCAGGTTGGCTTAACACCAGCTTTGATCCTGATCTTCTAGGGGAATTAGAAATTGTAGACACAGAAATGTTCTTGCGTGTTTCAATTTCTTCCGATTTAGTCATGGAAAAGGTAATTGATGGAACTCAATTACCTTTTCCAGATCAAGGTACTGTTGAAAATTCAATCTGGGTTTTTAACAGTAGTTCGATCAAAGAATTGCAAAAGTTTTTGATTGCTCAAGAAGCCGAAAGCTTCTCTGTAACAATAAACAATAAAGCTGATCTTGAAGTCGAACGTCTAGCCGCAAGTAAGCTAGACACAAATAAAGAACTCTTGGCGATGGAGTTTAAAGAGGATTTACGTATAAAACCCGTAAGTCCTCAACCATCGATCAGGTGGATATACGCTTCTTCCGATAAAGGCGTGTATTTGAAGGATACGTCAATATTTCGCTACGCATTAATTATCCAAGAGGAAGATCAATTGATCCTTGCTGGAGAAACTCCACAGAATCAGCCCAAAACTTCCTTAGAAAACCTTTTTTGCGCTTACAATGCAAATTTAAAGGTGATGAGTACCCATACTTATGGAGAGGACTTTTACTATGTCGGCACAGCAGCCAATGCGGTAGAGCCAAATAGCTCTATCAGTTGGTGTTTAAGTGAAGCCGCATCAAAAGCGATTCGGCGACATCTGAATGTCCGGCAACCACTTGAATTGACATTTCAAGCCAACAGGGTAAAAATTACAGATGTTGGGGGAAATAGCATTTATTCTTCTCAAGATTCAGTTTTGAAAGGAAAGCCTCCCAAGTTTTCTTGGAAAGAAATAGCTGGTAAAGTACTAGCTATTTCTAACTAGAAAGTCAAAGACGTTCTCCGAGATCTGGAGAAACGCAAGGGGGGATCGGGTGCAATCAACACCGAAAGGGTAGTAAAGCTTTTAAGGGTTTTACCACCAGAAGGCAATCTTACCTGCGAAATGCATGAAAGAGGTGTTAAATACTTCTTTATGCAAGAAGCTAATAGCTTTGAATTATACCTTTCAAAAGGTATAAAAGATGCCTTGAAAGATTAAAATTTCAACAATAAATGGCCATGTAAATACGTATTTACATGGCCATTTATTGTTATAAAAGCTACAATAGATATGTAGTGAACGGTTGATAATATGAAAACTCAAGAAATGACTGCGATGCTGCCCTCAACTTTGACTTTAGTTAAGATCGTCTCTGAGGATGGTGACATTACGTTCTCTTGGCAAGAAAATGGTCTAACGTTTTCTTGCTTCATGGAAGGTCAAAATAACGAAAAGTGGGATATTGCAGTATCTCTCTCAAAGTCAACCTTACGTGAGTTGCCTCCTACCAAAGAAATTAAGTTTGAACTTTCGGAGGAGGTGCAGTTGCCGCATAATGCGCCACGTACTTTATTAGTCAAAAGTGGCGATAAAAAGGCGGAGGTTCAAATACTCCACCCAATAATCGACGAGTTTCCTTTTGTAGAAGGAACTGCGTTCAAGATAAGTCACGGCTTGTGGGAAATTATTTCTCAGGCCGCTCTGTTGACAGAAACCCCCAAGGATTCCACTACCGGGACAGTGCTGATTACGGTCAGTCTCGGTGTTATTAATGTTTATGGGGGTATCCTCGCAGAGGACAGAACCCTGATTATGTGGGGATACGAAATCCGGCCGAAGCTGGATACTAGAGTACGAGAAAAGGTATTCATTCCTACGGATGCAATACGAGGGTTAACAGTTCCGAAGGACTCTAATGTTCTTCTGGAAATATCCCCAGGCGGAAACTTTTTCCGATTATCCCTCACTGGTATGGAAGTCCACGGGGCTGCACCCGCTGGGGATTGGCCAACAATTGGCTCGCTTCCCCAGGCAAAGGAGGACGATAGCAGCAAGATGGCTTTAACAAAAGTTGAAGCCAAAAGGCTGAAGACCGCAATTGAGGACTTAGAAACTAAATTCAGTCCTGATTCCTTAGTGACGGTCGCAGCAGAGAGTAACAATCTCGTGCTGCGCGTTGTCGGGACTCAAGAAGAAAAGAAAATAGGCATAAAGTCGCCTATTCCAACCAATCAAGAGACAACTGTAATGTTGTCGCTTCTGTTGGACTTAGCGCGAACTGTGCTACTTGCAAATGGATTGTCCGTCTTTTTTCCAGGGGTGATTGGTCACCTCTTGAATATCGGAATCGAAGGAGTAGGGGTTTATTACCTACTTTCGACAGTGAAACAAATAATCGAGTCTAAAGACTCTAAATCGGACAAAGAAGAGGAGGATCAACTTCCCGCTCAAATTCAGGGAGTATACAAAGATGCGTCACTTCAAAAAGTTGAAGTGACGGCTCAAGAAACCTCTCCTCCTCAACTACCAGAGGGTAGCGCAGAGGCAGTAGCCTCAATGCGAGCAATGCTTGCGAAAACTAATACATTGTTATCAAAACCCTCTGTAGCTCCTAAACACAAAGAGGAGTTACAAAAAAAGGCTGCTTTGCTAGAAAGTCTTTTAGCAAAGCATCAGGCAAAAACGGATCATGTAGTAGGTGCTGTAGAAATACAGCAGGAGCAAGAAACGTTGAAGGAGTTGAGAGAGGTTCACGCAATATGCGTGGAGATCTTCAATCTCCAACAAAAGATAATCAGTATCTTACTTGAAAAGTACCCGCTCCCTGCGGTTGCAGGTAAGATTATTACTTACGTTGCTGCGTAAATAAACAAAACGAGCAAGCATTATGCTTGCTCGTTTTGTTTATTTAGTGATTGCACCAAAGCTTAATAATCGAGCCAATTATTAGTATAAATAATTAATAGAAATACTTAGTAATGTGTATACTTTTATACTTAAACGTGGTAATATAAAAGAGTAGAAATAGAGTTACATTCCTTGAAACTCTCAGGGCTAAAGCCGCTGAGAGTTTCAAACAGCGCAATGCCCAGACCGATGTAAGCAGCAGCATTGTTGGGGTCGAGTTGGATGGCGCGGCGATAGGATGCGATCGCTTCTTCGAGTTTCTTCTGGTCTCTCAGCGCAATGCCCAGACCGTAGTAAGCGCCTGCATTATTTGGATAAAGTTGAATAGCTTGGCGATAAATACTTTCAGCCTGAGAATAGTTCCTAGACTCTATCGCCACCTTACCTTGCTGAAACAACTCATCAATCGTCTGTCCAACAGCCAACAGAGGCATCGTTACCAGAGATAAACTCAACAAGAGAGGGAATAACCAAGGTTTCCGCACGATTACCTGCCATTTCAGACTTTAGGTAGAAGCAATTACTCTTAGTTTACCAAAAAAAACTACCTCAGCAATAAGTCGGCTGGGCGGCGATGGTAGAGTATCTATCTGCAAATTTGGCGTTTGTAGCCATATCCACTTGGCAATCGATCCAACTATGTCATAATTTCAGATATCAGAAACCCGGTTTCTTAAAGAAACCGGGCTTCTCCTAAACTAACGCCTATACTAAAGTTAAGCAATTGAGGTTTTACAATGATTTTCATCAACCCGAAAACAGATTTTGCCTTCAAGAAAATCTTTGGTTCCGAACAAAGTAAAGATATCCTGATCAGTTTCTTAAATGCTATTCTTTATAACGCCAATCCCACTATCGAAGATTTAGAAATCCTCAATCCTTATTTAGCACCTAAGATCAGAGGAATCAAAGATACCTACCTGGATGTCAAAGCCAAAATAACTGGCGACAAAACTGTGATTATCGAGATGCAAGTTTTAAATATTGAAGGTTTTGAGAAGCGAATTTTATATAATGCTGCCAAAGCTTATTCGATTCAATTGGATTCGGGGGAAGATTATACTCTGTTGAATCCTGTGATTGCCTTGACAATCACGGATTTTGAAATGTTTCCCAATTTGGATAAAGTAATTTCGCGCTTTGTCCTGAAAGAACAGGATTACTTGGTTGATTATCTGATTTATGATATTGAATTAGTGTTTGTGGAATTACCCAAATTTAACAAAGAACTAGATGATTTAGAGACACTTACTGATAAGTGGATCTATTTTCTCAAAAGTGCTAGAAGTTTGCAAACAGTACCGGAAACGATGGGGGAAGTGCCGGAAATTCATAAGGCTTTTGAAATTGCCAATCAAGCTAACTTGAATCGTGAAGAATTGGAAGATTTACAAAAGCGGGAAATCTTTATTCAAGATCAGCGAAATGCAGTAAAAAAGGCGGTAAAACAAAATGCTGCTGAAATCGCCAAGCGACTTTTTGATATAGGATTAAACGAAGAAACTATTAGTCAAACAACTGGACTTAGCTTGGAAGAAGTGCAAAGTTTGAAGCCGGGTAACTAATATCAAAATTCAGAAACCCGGTTTCTTTAAGAAACCGGGTTTCTCTTAAACCATCGCTGCTACTGCTACTTTCAACAACCCTTCAAACAACTTTAGCCCATCTGTACTGCCCAACATCGAATCCGACGCCCTCTCAGGATGCGGCATCATCCCTAGCACATTTCCTTTAATATTGCAAATACCTGCAATATTATTTAATGAACCGTTGGGATTTTCGCCTTGGTAGCGGAACAGGACTCGATCGCTATCTTCCAGTTGTGCCAAAGTATCGGCATCGGCGTAGTAATTTCCTTCACCGTGAGCGATCGGCAAAGTAATCACTTCCCCTTTTTGATATAATTGCGTCCAAGGTAAGTTAGTGCGTTCTACGCGCAGGGAAATGCGATCGCAAACAAAATGCAAACCCCGATTCCGCACCAACGCCCCAGGTAACAAACCCGCCTCCGTTAGCACCTGGAAACCATTGCAAATCCCCAAAACCAACTTACCTTTGTTTGCGTGTTCCACAGTAGCCTGCATCACAGGGGAGAAACGTGCGATCGCACCGCAGCGCAAATAATCCCCGTAGCTGAAACCACCCGGAATCACCACCACATCCAGATCCGAAATATCCGTTTCCTCATGCCAAACCATGCGCGTTGGCTGTTTGAGAATATCGCGGGTCACATAAGCAACATCGCGATCGCAATTTGAACCCGGAAAAACCAGCACCCCAAACTTCATACCTTCGCCTCCGCCGGTGCAGATACCTCAGTCAACTCAAAGCGATAATTTTCAATCACCACATTTGCCAACAACTGGTCGCAAATCACATCCAGTTGCTTTTTCGCCGCATCAAGAGACTCAGCAGTCAGCGTCAGTTCGACATACTTCCCTATTCTCACCTGTTCCACATTTTCATAACCCATGTGTTTCAGTCCAGACTGCACCGCCGTACCAGCCGGGTCTAAAACCGAAGGCCGCAGAGTAACATAGATTCGAGCCTGATATTTCAACACAACCATTTTCCCAATAAACGATACTTTAGAGGTTGCAGCCTCCCTATTTTAATGTCGTATCCGACTATGGTTGTGTACCCAACTGAGTTAGCTTAGAGAAAGGCACGGGTTCTCATCGTCACCAAATTTCAGGGTCAACAACCCACCACTATAATCGGTACTCCGATTATAGTGGTGGCTTGAAAGAGTCGAGTTGACCAGACTCAGGTAGCAATACCTACGTTAGTGGAAAGAGTTCAAGTTCCTACCTACGGATGCGACGCCAGTCTGTAGCTCTAGAACCAGGTGGTTAAAC
>CASBRD010000040.1 GCA_949128025.1 Oscillatoriales cyanobacterium PMM_0008
GCGACATTACGCTCTCCAAGCCCGCACCCTCCTGCAAGCTCACTGGGCTTCCTACGAAGCTCTCGTGGCCGCAATGGAACAAAGGGCTTCTGTGGTCGAGTGTTCTGAGATTGTCGCGGCTTTTTGCCGGGATGTCTCAAAAAGTTAAGAGTATTAAGTTTTGAATTAACAATCTTAACTTAAAATTCAAAATTCATCATTCTTCCTTAAGAGGGAGTCTCGTCTGATGGCTGATTTCCTTCACAAATCACTCGGTTGCGTCCATTAGATTTAGCACGCAGCAGGTTTTGATCGGCACGATTAAGTAGACTCATTCCGTTGGCGTCATCATCTGGTTGGAGTGAGGCAATCCCAATACTGGCGGTAATATTTAGCGCCCGGTTGTTGTCAACCGTAAAGCATTGGTTGCCGATCGAGCGATTCAGGCGAAGGGCAACCAGTTGTGCTTCCTGAGCGTTCGTGTTGCTGAGAACGATCGCGAATTCCTCGCCGCCATAGCGAAAGGGCGTGTCTTGAAAGCGCAGATTGTGCCGCAGGCGAGCCGAAAGCAGCTGGAGGACGCGATCGCCTACTAAATGCCCATAAGTATCGTTGATTGACTTGAAATAGTCTATATCCAACATCAGCAGGCTCAGAGGTACATCTCTGACTCTGGCGTTCTGAATTTGCCGGGGTAACTCCCAGTCTAGGGCCCGACGGTTATTCAGTTCCGTCAACGGGTCAGCCAGCGCGATCGCAGACAACACATCGTTGGTACGCATTAGATTGCGGTAGATTTGCACTCGCGCGATCCCAGCTTGAATCTGCGCTTGCAGAAGATGATTTTGCAGCATTAATCCTGCTGACCACGATATATCGCCATTTCCATGATTGGGCAGTAACCACAGATAAGCGTCCGCTCCTCCTTCTAGCGCCGCTGCTCTGAATCCTAAATCCCAATTCCAGCCCGGTAGGATTTCCTCAATAGCATTCTGAGGTTGTTCTGCGATCAAGATGCAGTAGATCCAAGCCAAACTGGTCTGTTGTTTGATCTGACGACACAGATCCAGGCTGCCAACTTGGCTTGCTTGTAAAATCAGCACATCGGGCTGTCGTGCTTGAATCAGAGGCAGCACTTCCTTGGGGCTGGATGTAACCTCTACGGTACAAGCTGCTATATACCGCAGCCGTTCTAGAAGTGTTGTTTGAAATTCATCACTTCCAACTACAAGAATGGAAGCATCCATTGGCGTAGGGCGCTGGGTGGGAACATTTGAGCGATGACTGCGGCTAGATAAGAGAACTTTCACGGATGTCAAAGCATAAAATTGTAAATTTGGCGAGAGAGGTGAGAGACTCTACCCCCATGTTTTATGAGTATATCTGGGTTGAGACTACCTACTGGTTACACTTTTAACCCACTTTTAACATTTTCGGGTTTCTACAACCTCAACTAGATGTTTCGCCCAGGCGAAGAACGAGGAGTTTACAGATATTTACATAAACCCCGTTTGTCTTAACCCCGGCGTTAACTGAAAACTGACGGCATCAGTCGTATGGGTAGAGCCATACCTAGAAAAATGACCGGCAACCCACGGAAGAAGTAAAAACTTACTGAATCGGTGTTGCCCCTAGTTTCGTCCTATCCCACCAATTTCTTCCCACCAGCTGAATCCTGTACCTGACGCTCAGCTGCCTGTGCATTTAGCTTTTGGTTCAAATCTCGAATGCGGCGGGAAAGCAGACGAATTATATTGACCGCAATTCCCGGCGTTTCTTCGATCGCATCATATAGTTGCTGCTGAGTCAGCACCAGACACTCGCAGGCCGTCACGGTCGAAACCGAGGCGGAACGGGGTTCTGCATCAAACAAGGACATCTCGCCGAAGCAGGCTCCCTGCCCCAGCTGGGCTAGATCGTTAGTCCCTATATGCACCCGCACTTGGCCGAGTACGACTATGTAGAGCGATCGGCCCTCCTGCCCTTGTGTAAAAATAGTGTGCTTAGCTGGAAATGATAGCTCATCCATCACCGAAGCCAGTCGCACGAGAAAATCATCCCGCAGTTCCTGAAAGATGGGCACGCCCCTGACAAACAACAGCCGATCGACACTGGTAAGCATCTATCTATACTTTTATCTGATAATAATAATATCCTATGAGCTAAATTGGACAAAGTTACCTGTACCAATTTTCGAGTCTTTATGAAGGCAAAACCTTCAATGGTGAAACGGCTGCACTCACTATCCTCTCAACGGTAAACGCTTTGGGGAATACTTTTCTGATGATGTTCAGACTATGCGAATCTCGCTCATGGATAGATGACAGATTCCTTTAACCAGTTCAGCCTTATAGACTGATTCATGGCTATAGGTAACCATGTAGCGCCCATCGGTTTTGTCTTTGTATACTTCGCACGGGCATAAATGGGCGAAGCATTCCGTGAATAATTTGTTGGTTGAAACCAAAGATCTTGGACGGAATGCTTCGCCCCTACAGGGATAAAAAAGCTCGGTCTGTGACCGTGCTGAGTATACCCAGGAATTTTAGGTTTAGACAATGAACAATGACTAATGACAACTGACAACTGACAACTGACTAATGACCAATGACTAATGACTAATGACTTGGATTTGTACCACCTTCTATACCTAACTCTGCCATCATCTCCTGCACTTGAGCGGCTACCAAGCGATCGGGATCTTGTTGGAGTTTGGGTAGCAGTTCCACCAGCGCACGTTCCGAGGCAACTCTCAGGTAAGCTAGAGCAGCTTCCCGCACAAAACCAGTGGGATGACGCAGACAAGCTATGGTAGGTTCAGCCGTCAAATTCCAGCGGGCAGATCTAGCCAAATGAAAACAGCAAGCTAAAGACCAGTCTGACAGAAAGTGCCGCAAAGATAGCAATCGACGGACGCGATCGGACTCATCCAAAGGTTGATAGACAACTAGCGCCCCCAGACTTTGCAGTTTTTCCGGATCGGAATTGCGATCGAGAACCGTGAGCAATATACGTTTTGTGGGAATATCGATCGTCTGGTCTAATATTTCTATGCCGCGTGCCATCTCAGATGGGGAACCCGATCGCAAATTGAAAGCTGCCGCCTGAATAGCCCCAAGGGGATACAAAAACTTCATCAGCAGAAAACAACGCTCAATAGCATCAATGCAGCTAAGCCCAAGTGCCCTTTCCAGCAGCTCCGCTTCCCTGGATTTCAGTTCTCGACTCAAGTCTGCCCTAGCGGCGTACATCTGAGCCATAAACATCAGTTCCTGGTCGATTAACATTTCTACCCCGCTGCGGCCTAGCCGGTCTAGCACGCTTTCAATTCCGGTGTCATTGGGCAGTTTCAGCAAAATTTGGACGATCTGGCGTCTAGTGTTTCCCCAGGCAGTCATCAGATGAGATACTAAAACGCTCATAGCTTCGATCGTGCCAATCTGACCGATCGCATCCCAGGCATAGCGCCTGACCAAATCAGGTTTGTGAATATTTGTTGCCAGTCCTACCAGCATAGGAATAGCGTCGTTTTCCAGTCGCACTAAAGCGTGCAGGGCAGCCTCGCGGGTAGACTTGTATTCCAGCCCTCGTAGCAGGGAGGGATAGTACTCATCCAGGCGTGTTGCTGCGATTGCCTCCAGCAAAGCACAGCGTACCCGCAACGACTGATCTCGTAACAAATTGGGAATTTGGAGTCTCAGCGCCTGCAAATACACTGCCTCTCCCAGCGCCCGACAACCCATCACCCGTTCTTGTTCTTCTGGATGGGTTAGCATCCGCCGCAAGACAGATGTGGCTTCTGCCTTTTGTGTGGCACTTCCCAGCCGCAAAAGTAGGGAAGCAGCAGTGCCCCGCACCATTGGATTGACCTCCGATCCCAGATAGGGTCGCAACTGACGCAAATCTGGCTCTGGTTCGGTTAGCCATACGTAGCGCAAAGCAACGGCTAAAACGTCTGGTTGAGGGTCTGATTCTACCAGAGTGCGAACCAGGTTGAGATAGGCGGGATTGGGGTTGTTGAGCATCACCTCTAAGCTTTGACGCTGCAAAGCAGGAGAAAACTGAGGTAGCAGAGGCGCTAGTATCTCCCCAACATCCTGGGAGTATATTTGGCTCAAAAGTTCAATACAAGAACGTTTTTCAGCCTCTTCTGCGGGACGTTCCAGCACTTCTACAACTGCTCGCCTCAAAACTCGCAAATCCACATCGGCACTTCCCAGCTGTCCCCTTTGGGCGCTTAAGACTAGCAAGTCTACATAGCGCGATCGCAACAGCCAAACCGACAACAGCCATGCCAAAGCGAAGATCACTATTCCGATGACGACAATCCAACCCAGCCACTCCCTGCGGACTGTCTCTCCGATCTTGGGGAATTGCCAATGCAGAAACCAAAGAAAGGCTAAGATTGCGCCTCCCGTAAAGCCTGTGGCTATCGGTTCTGCAATCCCACGAGCTTTCGTCTCCACCGCGCCGCGCAGGTTATCAGGAATGGGTTGGAATAGAACCGAACCAGTGCTGGCAACGAAGGTGTAACGCAGGAGTTCGTCTACAAATTTCAGCACTATTAAACCAAAGAACAATTCCAACCCCTTCAAGGATATTACGCGCAAAAGAGCCGCAATCAATATCGTCAGGGGCATTAATAAACCCAGGATCGCCATCACAGCGGGTGGCAGCATAGCGGTTACAAACACACCCATCCGCTCTATTACCCTACTGGAAATAAACCATTGAGTGAATAGTTCGCACAGACCTACGATGCCACTAAACAGACCCAAAAAACTGGCAATCTGTTCAGGTTTTAAATGCAGCTCCAACTGAGATAGATACTGAAAGTCGATTAGCAACAACAATACTTGGGCGATTACAAAAAACGCATACAAAAGTAACTCGTATTGCCGTAACGGGCCTGCCAACTTACGGGTAGAACCTCCCTCGTTCAAGTCTCTCAAGTTACTTGGGTGAGAGTCGGGAAAAGACTGCTGGTAACGATTGCTCAGATAATAAACAATTACAGCCCCCAAGACTAGCATTACTGCTGCTAGCAGGATGATGTTGTTCAGCCCGAATACGGAAAGGAGCAGCGGTAATGAAAAGCCGCTGAGTACATCTGCCACCAAACTGCCGCTGCTAATCAGGGGGAAGGTGCGCTTAATTTCTCGGATATTAAAGAGCTGATTGGCTGTAAGTGAAGTGTTAAGGTGATTGAGAGCGTAGGCTCCATCCACCCACAGCGGTAGCAAAAACACTGTGAGCCAACCCAAAGACTCAACTTGTAAGCCCAGACGAAATAACAGCAGGGGGATAGCTAGCAGCGTCGCGATCGCTACAATAAACTGGCGCAGCGGCAAAGTTCTTTGCATCCAGGTTGACATTAGGCCCAAAGCACCGCCCAGTCCCGCACTGGCAATATAAATCCAGGGCAACCACTCTGCTCCCAACTGATCCAAGAACAACGCGACTGTGCTAGCCTCTAACCAGACCAGTCCCACGGAGGTCGTGGTGTAAACGGCGAACATTAGAAATGTGCGTTCGCTTTCTTCTGGACGCAGATTTAGCCATTGCAGCAATACTCGCGAAATACTCGTGCGAGGCAACGCATTACTTATTTTCATATATAGCCATAGTCAGATATCGCTTATTTTGCTGCCGATCGGCAATGGCTTGATTGAAACAATATCGGCAAATAGCTAGCCATTTACACCAAACTTTATTCAACTCCACGCTTGGGTAAATCTGGATCTTCCTGCATCTGAGTTTTGTATTTACGGAATCCGTAAAGCCTTGAACTGAAGCTGTGAAGTATGGCGAGGATGTCCTCAACCATTTCTTCACCAGGAGAGAGACTTGACTCATTGAGAACCACGAGTTCGCACCTGTTTTGTTCGCAAAACCATTGGAACAAGTCAAATCCGAATCTTGCCAGTCGGTCTTTGTGTGCGACCACAAGGCGTTTGATATCTCCTGACATGATTCGTTCCAGTACGGCGAGCATCTTTTTCCGTTTGAAGTTAAGACCTCCTCCAATTTCTGTGACGATTTCTCCCTCTGGATATTTAGAAGTAAGGTATTCGACTTGTCGGTCAAGATCTGGTGAGTAGGCGCGAGAGCTAACTCTGGCATAGAGGATGTCAACTCTGGTGTCCAAACCAGATCTAGCTTTAGCTGTATAGCTTTCGACGTTGTATCGTCGTTGCTTGCCTTCTGTCCAGATGGCTTCAATTTTGCCTTCTTCGTGCCAGCGCCGGAGCGTGCGTTCGTTGACTCCAAGGATTTGAGTTGCTTGTCTTGGAGTGACGTATTTGACAATAGCAGTATCCTCAACTCTGCCGCTATTGTACCACTATATCCGGGATTGTCCGCTCATCTGTAAATTAAATTTTAGCTCTGTTCCCTAAAACAAATTTTCTACTTTATCTAAAATTTGAAATTTTCTCTACTACCAAATGTTTGCCCTGTGTTTTGGCCGTAGCCGATGGCAACAAAATGCGTCCGGGCGGCAAGAGCCTAATCTTGTGGCGTTTAACGCAGGGCAAAACAGTCGGTACTGATGAGGGCAGGTTATTTTTTCGGAGCTAGCAGCATCATCATGTTGCGTCCTTCTTTTTTGGGCGCTTGCTGCACTTCTGCAACCTCCTGCAAATCGTTCGCCATCCGGTTGAGCAGATCTTCTGCTAAGTCGCTATGTTGAATTTCCCTACCCCGGAACATGACAGTCGCTTTAACCTTATCTCCTTCCTGAATAAAGCGCTTCGCGTGAGCTATCCGTACATTATAATCGTGTTCCTCAATCTTGTAGCGCATCTTCACTTCCTTGACGTCAGCAGTATGCTGCTTTTTGCGGGCTTCCCGCTCTTTTTTTTCTTTTTCAAACTTAAACTTGCCGTAGTCCATGATCCGACAAACCGGAGGGTCAGCCTTATCGCTAACTAGGACAAGATCCAGTTCTTTTTCCACCGCTAAGGACAAAGCATCTTGTGGGGACATAATCCCCAGTTGCGACCCATCGGTATCAATAACCCGAATTTTAGGAAATCGAATGCGTTCGTTGATTTGGGGTAAATTGCTAGGGCGTCTTTTTTCGATCACAGGCATTAAGATGTGTATGAGCAGTTGATTGAGAGTTGGATTGGGCGGTGCATTACAGCATTATCCAGTTGCTTGATGGAGCTTTGCGGTACATGAACGGCAATGCCGTCTCAAGAACGAGAAACGACCATAAAGCTTTATGTGCTTGTATTTGTCATTCTACTCAGTCTGATTCGGTTTCGGTCTGATTGTTAATCTTATTTCTAACTTATCGGCTCGCGTTGGTGGGACGAAGGGGCTTGGGGCTAGGGGTCAGAAAAGTCAAAAGTCAAAAGTCAAAAGTCAAAAGTCAAGAAGGGATTAGGGGCTAGGGGCTAGGGAAAGAAGGGGCTTGGGGCTTGGGTTTCAGGAATTAATAACGTCCTAACTGACTCATCGGTTGCTATATATGCGTGAGAGCTTAATTCATCCTAATGACCAATAACCAATGAGGAAAGCTAAAATTAAAGTCTAGGCAATATTTTGTAAATTTTTTTGAAGCAGAGGTCAACGTGACAACTTCCCTGCACTGGGAACAACGGGTTGGAAGTCAACGGGACTGGGTTTGGCGGGGCTGGCAAACGCGATATACGTATGTGCTGCCTACCCAGTCTGCCAAGAGTGCCACGACCTTAATCCTACTGCACGGATTCGGGACTTCTATTGGGCACTGGCGACACAATCTGACGGTACTGAGTCAGTCACACCCAGTTTACGCGCTGGATATGCTGGGGTTTGGCGCTTCCGAGAAAGCAGTGGCGAGGTATAATGTATCACTTTGGGTAGAGCAGGTCTACGACTTCTGGCGGACTTTTATTGGGCAGCCGGTTGTGTTGGTTGGCAATTCTATAGGTTCTCTGGTGTGTCTGGCAGCGGCAGCAGCCCATCCTGATATGGTAAAGGGTATGGTGATGATGAGTCTGCCCGATCCATCGGTGGAAGAGGAAATGATTCCCCCACCATTGCGATCGCTCGTTGCCGGAATTAAAAGCATTGTTGCTTCGCCGCTGGTACTCAAAACCTTTTTCTATTGGGTGCGAGGCCGAGGGCGCGTTCGCAGCTGGGCATCTCTAGCTTACGCCAATCCCGAAGCTATTACCGACGAACTTGTAGATATCTTGGTTGGCCCTGCACAAGACCGGGGTTCCGCCCAAGCCTTCTGCGCCATTCTGAAAGCGATGACCAGTTCAAACTTTGGCCCCAGTGTCAAGTCATTGTTGCCAAACTTAAAGATTCCTATGCTCTTGATCTGGGGTGGACAAGACCGGATGGTGCCTCGCAGTTTGGCCCGTCAGTTCAGACAGTACAACCCCAATTTGGAAGTCATTGAGTTAGAAAATGCCGGTCACTGTCCTCACGATGAATGCCCAGAGCAGGTTAATCAAATGATTTTGGACTGGGTAGAAGCCCGGTGTGGAAACGTCAGGAAGCTCGATTCAACACCGATGCCTTCCGCAATCAATAGATCTTAGCAGGAATCAGGTTAATTATGCCGTGCTACTACACTCAGCACGGTCTGTGACCGTGCTTTTTTTATCCCTGTAGGGGCGAAGCATTCCGTCCAAGATCTTTGGTTTCAACCAACAAATTATTCACGGAATGCTTCGCCCATTTATGCCCGTGCGAAGTATAACACGGTATTTTTAGCGATCGCATACTCCCATGAGATCGGGGAAAATATCTAGCCAATCTGAACCTGGTCGGTGTTTACATCCGTTGCGCCGTTAACGTTGTTGGCGACGGAAACCATCTTGTTGAGAATTTGCTGACTGGGAACTTCTCCCTTTAAAACTACAGTACCGCCAGTCTGAGCTACCCAAAGACGATCGATATCAGCTAGTTCCGAGTCTTGGTCAAAAGCTAGGGCGACTCGCTTGGCTAAACCACTTTGGTCGTACTCACCGCTCAATCCCACTCGCTCTGGGGAAATTTCTCCACCATCGGGGGCAGACTCAACTGGTGCTGGATTTGTCTGAGCATCAGCGGGTTTTTCCATTCCAAATAGACGCTGTAACCAACCCATTGGCGTTTTTACTCCAATAAAAAAGGACACAAGTAACAATTAAACGATTTTGTGAGATTTAGCGCATCTATCGTCAAAAAGATTTTATATTCGGCGATTAGTAAGCCTTTAGATAGAGAAGCTGGGCGGCTGGCTTTGTCAATGTTGCCTGACAAAAGCGAATGGCAGTTTTGCGAGGGCAAGTAGTTGCGGTAATATGATTAGACTAAATCCCTGCTGCTCAAAAGCGGCATCGAGTTAAGTTTTTACGCGCACGCTCAGCGGTGCGCGATCGCGCCTCACCGTCTTTTGAAGATGAAACATACCATTTCCGTTTTAGTTGAAGATGAAGCCGGTGTCCTGAGCCGGATTGCTGGTCTGTTTGCCCGCCGAGGCTTTAATATTGAAAGTCTGGCAGTTGGCCCAGCAGAGCAGATGGGAATCTCTCGTATTACGATGGTCGTTCCTGGCGATGATCGGGTAATCGAGCAACTTACCAAACAACTTTACAAGCTGATTAACGTCCTCAAGGTGCAGGACATCACCGAAACCCCTTGTGTAGAGCGAGAGTTGATGCTGCTAAAAGTGAACGCCACTAGCACCAACCGTTCGGAAATTCTTGAACTCGCTCAGATTTTTAGGGCGCGGGTGGTGGATGTGGCTGAGGAGTCTCTCACATTGGAAGTAGTAGGAGATCCTGGTAAGATGGTGGCGATCGTCCAAGTGCTGCAAAAATTTGGCCTTCGCGAAATTGCTCGCACTGGAAAAATTGCCCTCACTCGCGAGTCAGGTGTCAATACTGAGTTTCTCAAGTCTTTGGAAGCAAAGATTTCCTGATTAGGCTTATTGCAAAAATATACTGTTCACGGTCATAGAGCGAGCTTTTTTAACCCAGTAGGGGGCGAAGCATTCCGGCATTAATTTGTTGGTTGAACCCAAAGATATTTGCCGGAATGCTTCGCCCCTACAAATCAAAAAGCCGAGTATACGTAGCTCTATTGACTTTGGCAATCTTGTATAGCCACAGTCACATCGGTTAGGACAGTATTAAACGCTCAAAGCAAGACGGGGACTGTGTTTGTAAGGCTGATCTTGCACTCAGCACTTTGCGATAAGAGAGAGTGAGGTGGGCATTGCCCACCTCACTCTAGTCGATCAGGAGGGAGATTTTACCTGCGATCGAGCCTGTTTCCAGTAAGCGGTGGGCCTCGGCTGCTGCTTCTAAGGGAAAGGTTTTGCCGAGGAGAATTTTAAGGTTACCTCGATCGATTAAACGCGCACATTCTTCTAGAATCTTACCTTGATGTTTTTGTGCTTCAACGAGCCCTTGCAACATCGGCGTCAGCATCAGTTCCAGGCTAATTCTGAGATTTCGCAATCTAGCTGTCTTAAAATTACCCAAGGTTGGATCTGGCTCTAAAATTGTGATGAGATCGCCGTAAACCTGTACGGTTGGAACAGTTTTGTAGAAAGTTTCGCCGCCTACTGTGTCTAAGGCGAGGTCTACTCCTTCTCCTTGAGTCCAGTCTAATGTGGCTTCGACGAAATCGGTTTGCTTGTAGAGAATTACCTTATCTGCACCGAGCTTGCGAACGAATTCGGCTTTTGACTCGGAACCAACAGTGGTACAAACTTTGGCACCTCGCAGTTTTGCCAATTGTATCGCTACATGACCAACGCCACCAGCACCGGCGTGAATTAAAACTTTTCGTCCAGCTTCCAAACCGCCGCGATCGTATAATGCTTCCCAAGCTGTAATTAAAACTAGGGGGGCTGCTGCTGCTTCGGCAAAAGAGAGGGAGGCGGGTTTAGGGGCGACATACCGCTCTTCTACAACAATATACTCAGCATAGTTGCCGTAGCGATCGCCCAATCCACCATAGCAAAAATATACTTCGTCGCCAACACGAAAGCGCTTGACCGCAGCACCGACTGTTTCGACGATACCAGCACCATCACATCCTAAGATAGCTGGCATTTTATCTGGGTAGAAAGTGCCGCGCTGCCGTAGTTTTGTGTCAATAGGGTTGACGCCTGCTGCCCGCAATCGTACCAAAAGTTCCGTGTCTCCAACAGGAACGGCTGGGTTTTCGATTTGTTGCACTTGCAGGACTTCGGGATCTCCGGCGGCTGTCATTAAGACTGCTTTCACGATATCCTCCTCACAGTTAAAGCTAGATCTTGTATTTGAAACTCTACCGCAAGTGGGAGGAGAATGCTCTAGCCAGCGTCACGAAGAGCAAATGCGATGCCAAAGGCGAATTATTGTAGCTGTAGCCGTGTTACTGCATCAAAATAACGATGAAAACAACGCTGATGAAGATCAGCAGAAACGGAGTCCAATCGTCATCGTAATGATCTTTCTGGTCAAGATGGCGCTCAAAACCGCATTTCAGACAGACATATCTGCGGGGGTTGCAGGGGTCGTTAACAAATGGACATTGAGCTTGATTGCACTCTTGAGTGCGGTTTTTATCTTTCCCTATCATCAAAACCCCCTGTTCAGAGCAACTACCAGTTGTTAAATTCAACGAATGCGATCGCAGATCGGGAAAGTTGCTTAAAATTGCAGATAATTTTAAGGGGTAAAAAAATCATCGCAGTTTGAACCGTTCGCCAAATTTCACGGTCTAAAAAAATTAGTGTTCGATCTGAGGACGAATGAGAGAATGGGAAGGCTTCAATCTAGGCTTGTGCAACCTGTGAGGTTAGATGATAATTCCGTAGGCAAAGACGGATTTGAACTAAAAAAAGATCCCCCTAAGTTCAAACTCAAGCTGCCGAAATGGTTACTAGGGCTTCTGGTTCTTGGTTTGTTAGCTGGTGGAGGCTATGTCGCATATACTCAGATGACAACCGCTCAGCGCCAGGAAGCGAGACGCCGAATTCAAACGGTAAATGTAGAACGTGCCAATTTGCCTATATCGATTTCTGCTAATGGTACAGTGCAACCGGAGCGATCGGTCAATATGAGTCCGAAAAACTCTGGGGTACTGAAAGAATTGTTAGTCAAAGAGGGCGATCGCGTCAATACAGGGCAAATTCTCGCCTACATGGATAACTCCAATTCCCAGGGACAACTCACTCAAGCAAAGGCACAATTAGCATCGGCGCAGGCTAACCTAGACAAACTACTCTCTGGCAATCGTCCCCAGGAAATCGCTCAAGCACAAGCTCAATTAGCTTCCACTCA
>CASBRD010000041.1 GCA_949128025.1 Oscillatoriales cyanobacterium PMM_0008
CCGCTCTCCCGCTCTCTCGCTCTCCCGCTCGGTTAGGAAGTTTGCCAAAGATTTCTGTCACCGCCTTGAGGGTGGGTTCGGTTTGGAAATCTCCCACAACGATCAAGGTGGCGTTATTAGGGCTGTAGTAGTTGTTGTAGTAACGCTGCACCTCCGTGACTGTAAACTTCTCCACATCTGCTTTGGTGCCGCCCACAGGCAGACCGTAGGGCAGATTAGGGAAGACGGCTCGCATGACTGTTCGGTCTAGCCTATTTTGGGGAGAATTTTCGTAGCCCTGCAATTCGGAAATGACCACCCGCTTTTCACTAGCGAGTTGATCTGCACCGATGAAGGCGTTTTCCATCCTGTCTGCTTCTAAAACCAGCATTGCTGGGAGTTTTTCCCGCTCCACTGTACCAAAGTAGGCTGTTTCGTCGTAGCTGGTAAAAGCGTTCGAGTTGCTACCCAGGGCGCTGAAAAGCCGACCAAATTGAATCGGGCGATTCGTAGTGCCTTTGAACATCATGTGTTCTAGCTGGTGTGCAATCCCATTTACTCCGGGTTCTTCGTTGCGCGACCCCACTTTATACCACGCCTGGACGGTTACTACGGGCGCGGTATGCACTTCTTTTGTTAAAACGGTGAGTCCATTTTCTAGCACCGTTTTGCGAACGTTTTGGGTCAGGGAGAGGGATGTTTCATCTGCTGGCGTGACCGCAGATGATTGGGAAATTGCGATCGCCTCCCCAATCTTGGGCATGGTAGCGACAGCTGGCTGAATGTTCGCAGTTTCGCCATAAAACAGCACCACATAGCTCAAGCAGAGGCTAAACAGCAATGCGGGAATGCGGTATCGACGCCAACAAGTAGTTAAAAAGGACATAAATCTTCTCGAAAGCAAGGCGTAAATTTAATCTTGGTGAAATGAGCGCCCTGAATATACTCTAGTCTGCCACTAGAAACTTGCCGATCGACTATTTTAGTTTGACAGGACTGACGCAAAATCACGAAAAATCAAGCATTGTAGGGGCGGGTTTTGTACTAGGGATATCTGTGAAATACTTAATTTATCGGCTAAACCCGCCCCTACGCCAATGGGTGCGTAAGTCCTGTTCGAGCTAAAAATGCGATCGCACTTTCCCCTACTTTGTCTCGGCAGATTGGACTGACTCGCTCTTGTCCTCCTTTGACTTGGTTTTCCCCGAATCTTCTACTTGCTTAAGATGAATGTTATTCACCTCAATAATAAAGTTTTCTATTGCCTGTTTGGCCTTTTTTTGACGTTCCGTTTCGTCGTCTACATCATAGCAACGATAAGGTTGAGTCACTCCTAATATGAATTTTTCCTCCTCTGCTTCTAATGATTCTACGCTTTTATTAGCAGCAATCCAATTTTCCTGAAAAGGAAAGGATGTCACCACACTAGCCACTATAGATGCGATCGCAGGGAATATTACCGGCAGCCACTTGAACCACGAAATACCTATGTCCAACTTGTCTACTAAAACCAATATTGGTGTGATTCCCGAAAAAACAACGGTCGCCAGTTGCAAACTATAGTAAAAATTTCGGGAATTACTTCGAGTTGCTTTATAATCCTCTATCAACTCTTTGCAATACTGTAGAGCCTTTTCTCTTGCCGGATTTATCTGGTTGCTTTCTGAAAAATTATTATTACCCGATAGATAGCTATAGAGTTCGGCTTTCTTGGCAATCTCTGACTGATTTTCCACAAACCTAACGTTATTCGACAGTTGTCTATTCGTTAGAAAAACAAACAGCCAAATCGAAACAATAGCAGCTAACCAGATAACTTCAACTGGATTCCCTGGCAAAAAAAAGTTAATGATGCCAGCACAAACAAACGCAGCCAGAAAGAAATACTCGACGCTTTTCAGGATTAACGACATATTTGGACTCGATGTAGAGGATAATTTTTCTACAGGACTAGAAATCTCATCTTGGTTGGCCCGATCGGAATTAGTCATTTCAGAAGTACTCTCTGCTCCTAGCTAATTCGGTTATCGCGTAAAAGTATAGCATCTTAGGTTATCTTATAGTAAGAGATTTATTTGCTCTCTTCATTTGAGATTTCCGACGACGCGGAGGAATTCCAGAGGTAAGCCGTCGGTGTCAGCGATGAAAGCGACTTCGTAAATGCTAGAGCCAATTATTTGCTGAGTCGGTTCTAATAGCACCTTCAGCGGTTGGAATTGGTCTGGGTTTTCTGCCGACGCCGCAGCAAATCGTTCTTGCAGGGATGCTAACCAAGTGGGTAAATCATCAGTCGCGTTAGCGAGATCGAAAGATAAATGATAATATCCGACATAATGTTCATCCCCAAAAGCATCGGGTGCAGGTTTTGGTTCGGGGATTTGGATCAATTCGATGCGTCCACCCAAACCTTCCATCCAGCAGGCGAGGGTGTATCCCGTAGTAAAGCGATCGCATACAGTAAATCCTAGCAGTTCGTAGAATGCGATCGCACGATGAATATTCGCAGTCCGGATCGAAGCGTGGTGCATAATATCATGTTCTTAAGCATCGGTTACCTAAAAAATTCGTGTGATTATTCCTATCTGCGTTCATCTGTCTTCATCTGCGGTAAAAATTTAACCAACGATGACAACAGACTAATGACCGATGACGATTATTCAAACAATCGGAAATAAGGATATCGAACGGGTACACCGGGCTCTTTTTCTAGGTCAAAATTAATTACCTCCCAACACGGTTCATCTTCCGCGTCAGGACTAAAATCAACCGGCAAACCGTAAAGTCGAGGACGACCCGACTCCGACTTATCCCGCCAAGGTGTGCTGCGTTCCAAGTAACCGCTAATCAAATCTTGATAGCGTCGCGCCACAATCACCCTTGTGGCGCGGTAACCTTGAGTGTAAAGTCGGTCTAGAGCCTCGTGAATTTCAAAGCGAATCCCATCCGGATGGGTGTGCTGCCGATACCATTCATTATTCCACAGCCGCCATTGCCGACCAGACTGGAGATGGATGAGTTCACCCGTTTTTGGATTGGACTCAAAGGCACCATGACGCGGACATAAATAAGTATCCGTCAGCGTCAGCGCCGGAATCGTTTGGCGACAGTGGGGACACTGAATCTCCGGGCCAAATATTGGGTATTGCAAGCCTGGATTCATCATGAAGTGCGTGTTGCATAGCTGAAAGTTTCCCAGTTCCCTGGGTACATCTTGTGAAAGCTTAACATTTTTGCCACCTAAAGAAACGCGATCGCAGAAGAGCCGATACTATACTAATAAACGTAAACAATCTGAGTAAACAGTTGTCTTCTCCCTATTGGCCGAGCGTCGATGTATCTCAAGCTGCCTTTATCGCCCCAAATGCCATTGTCATGGGTTGGGTGAAGATAGCAGCAGGAGTCAGCATCTGGTACGGCGCTGTAGTGCGCGGAGATGTAGAGCGAATTGAGATCGGAGAATGCACTAATATCCAAGATGGGGCGATTTTGCACGGCGATCCCGGCAAGCCTACCATTTTGTCAGATTTTGTGACGATCGGACATCGAGCTGTAGTTCATTCAGCTTATATTGAACGAGGTAGCCTCATCGGCATTGGTGCAGTCGTGCTAGACGGAGTGCGAGTCGGACAAGGTGCAATTATTGGCGCTGGTTCCGTAGTAACGAAGGATGTGCCGCCAAAGTCCCTGGTTGTCGGTGTTCCTGCCAAAAAGTTGCGCGATATCTCTGACGCTGAAGCTGCTGAACTAATCGAACACGCCCAGCGTTATGAGAAGCTGGCCCTAGTTCACGCTGGCAAAGGGACCGATCTGGGTTTCGCTGGCGCAGATCGATCGCCCTAAAAACTCCCAAGGGACTGGAAATTTAGCCAACTTCATCGCAAAATATAAGCAAGATGAGAATACTTTATAAATCTTTAACCGGGAGGAATTAGACATGGATTGGCGTTTGATAGTCGTTTTGCTACCACTGCTCCTAGCAGGTGGTTGGGCCTTTTACAACGTCGGCAAGCTTGCCATAGCACAAGCTCAAGCATTTTTCAACAAGCAAGCTTAATCTAGGCGGATCTCCCCTACTTGTGGATTGGGTATGGGAAATGCCCGCGATCGCAAGCATTTGAGCAAATTAATCGGTTTTACTTATCACCCTAAGTACAGGAGAACCCTACAAAACCGACTGTCTTCTACTTCTAGGACAGTCGGTTTTATTATAGCAACCGCCAAGGCGGTTAGGACATTCTCAATTCCACCAAACCCTTGATTCTAAGCTGCTACGCAGCTAAATTTTACAGTCCATTTAATGAAATTCTTGTGGGATGGGCGTCTCGCCCGTCCCTAACTACAATTTAGATGCGCGACAGCTTAAACCGTCTCTACAATATTTAGGCGTAACCAGAATAGCCGGAAATCAACCAAAATGAATACGACAAATGAAGTACATAATGCTCTTTGATACTGCTTTAGAGCGAGATATTAGCTGCAATAACTTATGAAATTTTACTTCGCAAGAAGGATGCTTTATCTTTATGTATTTTACAACATTAAGTGTAACGAACCACCGAATTTATACTCACGCAAAATTTCTTTTGCGTGGGATTAAGCTTTGATGAGGAAAATATCATGTTTCCAAATGCGGGAATTGTACTGGGATTGGGTAGAAACCCCTTCTGGATAGCCCAAATTCCAGAAAACGAAAATCTCACACTTATCTTTTCAGGGCCTCACTTTTTTGTAGCATTGATCGCAGGCGTGCTAATGGCATTCGCCTTCCAATTTTTGTTAACAAACTTAGCCCTTGCCGCCAAGATTTCAGACCGGGATGACGTAATAGAATTGGATGCTGATGAGGAAGAAAGCTGGGGCAATAAATTTCGCAATATTGAGGGAAAGGTAGGCGCTTGGGCGTTATTAAGTGTCAATATTGCCCTATTCATCGCTTGTTTTCTAGCAGTGAAATTGAGCCTGATCAACAGCGTAACTGTAGGGGCAATAATTGGCGTAACGATCTGGTCAGCGTACTTCTTACTACTAATTTGGACGAGTTCTAATGCAGTAAGTTCGTTGATTGGTTCCGCCGTGAAGACGGCTACTTCAGGCGCTCAAGGAGTTATGGGTATAGCAACCGCAGCTGTTGGCGGAAATATTGCCAACAAGCAGATTGTTAATACCGTAGAAGCATCTGTAGCCGCTGTTCGCCGTGAATTATCCTCTGCTATAGACCCCAGCAGTATGCGGGAAACAATAGAGGATTATTTGAGCGATTTGCAACTACCGAAGCTAGATTTTAAATCGATTCGCGGTGATTTGGAAAAGTTACTCAGTGATGTCGATGTAAAATCTCTAGGTGACAGTGATGTTCTCAAAAATGTCAATCGCCAAACTTTTGTCGATTTAGTTAGCAGTCGCACCGATTTCTCCAAAAAAGATATCGATCGCGTAGCAGATCAGCTAGAATCTGTTTGGCAGCAAGTCTTGGGTCGGCAACAGCAGAAAGATCCGCAAGCTGAATTAGTGAATTTTATCAAATCTGCCGCTCCAGAAGATTTGAAGTCTGAGGATCTTAGCGCTAAGTTTGCTCAAGCGATCGGCAACGGACAGGATAAGAAACAGTCTAGCAACGGCGTGATGAATCGAGCCCTACAAGCTGGTGTTGGTGCAGCGATGACGGCTGTTTTGGAGAGAGTAGACCTCTCCGATGCAGATGTGGAAAAAATTTCCTCTCAGTTCCAAAAACTGACAGAGCAAACAACTCAAAAAGCGCAAGAACTTGGCAGTAAGGTAAAAGAAAATCTGCCTTCGTTTCAGTTTAATCCGATTCTGGGAGATGTAGAAAACTACATTCTCAATTCCCAACCTTGGCACCTGAATCGAGAAACTATCAAGCAGGAATTTCAAGAAGTTATCCATGACCTTGAAGCTGCACCGGGATTAGTTCGTCGCCAATTGGAACAACTGAATCGGGATAACTTTGTGCAATTCCTGAATCAGCGCGGCGATTTCGATGCCGATAGGGTAAATGAAATTGCCGACCAGTTAGAAGAGATTCGGACAGAAGTTTTGAATACCGTTCAAACTGGTGAGTCTGAAGAACAAGATCGAGACTTCCGCAGTCGCATTGAAAATTATCTGCGATCGACTGGAAAAGAAGAGCTGAATCCAGAAGGGATCGAACGGGATTTTGCAGCACTTCTGTCAGATTCAGATGCTGGATTTGAGGCGTTGCAATCTCGCCTCGGTAAGTTCGATCGCGATACGTTAGTGCAATTACTCGGACAGCGAGAAGATTTTAGTCAGGAGGATGCGGATCGACTGATCGGTAAGTTGGAGGAAACGCGCGATCGCGTTCTCTCACAAGCGCAAGAATTGCAAGAACAAGCGAAATCCAAAGCACAAGAATTTCGGCAAAAAGTCGAATCTTATTTGCGGGATACCAATAAGGAAGAATTGAATCCCGAAGGGATAACGCGAGATTTCCAAACTCTCCTAGACGATCCGCAAGCAGGATTATCAGCGCTACGGGAACGGTTTTCTCAATTCGATCGCGATACTTTAGTTCAGCTGCTCACAGCACGGGGAGATCTCAGCGAAGAACAAATCAATCAGAACATTGATCAAATTCAATCGGTACGCGATAATATCTTGCAAGCACCGCGCAACGCTGCGGATAAAGCTAAAGAGCAGTACGACCAAGTTACGACCAAAATCGCTGATTATCTGCGAAACACTAACTTGGAAGAATTAAATCCAGAAGGGATTGAGCAAGATTTCGCTAAACTTTTCGATCATCCTAAAGAAGGCGCTTTGGCGTTACGAGACAGACTTTCCCAGGTCGATCGGGAAACATTGGTGAAATTGCTGAGTCAGCGGGAAGACTTGAACGAAGAACAGGTTAATCAGCTCGTCGATCGAGTCCAAGAAAGCATTAGCAGCATTGTCAAAGCACCCCGCCAGCTAGCATCTCGCGCCAAAGATAAGATGCAAGATTTCCAAGGAAGTCTGGAAAATTATCTGCGGAATACCAACAAGGAAGAACTCAGTCCTGAAGGCATTAAGCGAGATCTGCAATTGGTGTTCCGCGATCCGAAAGCGGGGATAGGGAGTATAGGCGATCGCCTCAAGGAGTTCGATCGCTCTACCTTTGTGGCGCTGCTATCTCAGCGTGAGGATATCTCAGAGGAAGAAGCGAATCAGATTGCCGATCGAATCGTATCTGTGCGCGACCAATTTGTCAAACAAATTGAGAATGTCCAGGGTAAAATCGAATCGGCTCTTGATGGTATTTTTGTCCGAATTCGCGATTACCTGAATTCGCTCGATCGGCCCGAACTCAACTACGAAGGCATCAAGCGCGATTTCCGCAAAGTATTTGACGATCCGCAAGCGGGATTTGATGCAGTAAAAGAGCGTTTGACTCACTTCGATCGCGATACCTTAGTCGCCATCATCAGTTCCCGCGAGGATGTTTCTGAAGCTGATGCTAATCGCATTATCGACCAGATTGAGTCTGCACGCGATAGTGTCCTGAAACGAGGCGAACGCCTGCAAGAGCAAGCTAAGAAACGCTTTGAAGATATCAAGGAGAAAGCCAAGAAGCAAGGGGAAGAAACCCGGAAAGCCGCCGCTACTGCTGCTTGGTGGCTATTTGGTACGGCTGTTACTTCTGTTGCGGCTTCTGCGTTGGCGGGAGCAATAGCGGTAGGTGGTTTAAACTTTTTTGGTTAAAGGTTTAACTGACATTTAATTAAAAGTAGGCTGGCGTAAAGCTAGCCTACTTTTTTTTTAGCTCTTTCGGAGTTGGTATAAGCCCTAATTCTGTATCATTCCTCAAACTCTATCTTTGTCTCCCTCCCTTCCAATCTTCGCCCCCCGGCAACTGAGTTAAATAATCATTTACTACTGTGGGTAACTCCTTTTTCGAGTGGGTGTAACTCAGATTTAGCAAACTATGGGCTATCTGAATTACGCGATCTCTATCCACCATCTCGGCAATTTTAAATGGCGTGTAAGCACCCTCAAACACTTCCACACTTGCATCGCTAATAGCCTGCTCCAGTGCATCTTCCAACATTGGCTCCCATTCATCCTGGTTCACATAATAAGCAGTTCTATTATCTTGGAGATTCACTTTCTTAATTTCGACAAGGGAACCTCGAATAGAAGCAGCCCATGAGTTCGTCAAGCGTTGCTCAAGTTGGTTTTTAATAATGTGAATCAACATCCTGACTAAGAACGATTCAATAGCGTCTAGTTTGGCCTGTCTGCTCATGCCATCCAATTGCTCCAGTAGTGCCAAAGCATCGGTATATCGTCCCTCTAAAATACTAGCTCTTAAATCTGATAGTTCCTGAATCATAATCGGTGCTGCCTTTACATCAATCTGTTTTTATATTAATCTAAATAATATGAACATCGACTTTATCCTCAAACCTTTCCAACGTTTCGGCGTCCATCTCGGACTCGATCGCATTCAGCAACTCCTAGTCAATTTAAACAACCCCCATCACCAAGTACCCATTATCCACGTCGCCGGAACAAATGGGAAAGGTTCCGTTTGCGCTTATCTCTCTTCGGTTCTAACTGAGGCGGGTTATCGCGTCGGACGATATATTTCTCCCCATTTAATCGATTGGAACGAACGCATCTGTCTCAACGAAAAACCGATTTCATCTGAAGAATTACAACAGTTACTTCTGCAAGTCCAATCTGCGATCGATCCAAATGCAGAATCTCCTACCCAATTTGAGGTTATAACTGCTGCTGCTTGGCTATATTTCACTCAACAAAAAGTCGATATAGCTGTAATAGAAGTGGGATTGGGAGGACGACTTGATGCTACTAATGTTTGCGAAGGGCCCCTCGTCTCCATCATCACCTCCATCAGTCGCGAACATTGGCAAAATTTAGGCCCAACTTTAGCCGATATCGCTAAAGAAAAAGCTGGTATCCTTAAACGGGGATGTCCTGCTGTTATCGGACAGTTACCTCCAGAAGCAAAAACTGTCGTGGAAAACCGCATTCAGGAATTAGGTTGTCCCGCTATTTTCCCAGAACCTGCGATCGCATTACGAACCCCGAAGGCACGAAGTAGAGGAAGAGAAGAGGAAAGATGGGCAGAATATCAAGGAATCGAATATCCTTTACCGTTGTTGGGAGATATCCAACTAGCTAATTCGGCGTTGGCGATCGCATCTCTCCAACTCCTCCAACAACAAGGCTGGCAAATCTCAGCAGATGCGATCGCATCTGGCATGGCTAAAACTAAATGGCCAGGACGTCTCCAATGGACAAGTTGGAAAGATCGGCCATTATTAATAGATGGCGCTCATAATCCAGCAGCTGCGATCGCACTTCGTCAATATGTCGATACCTTAGAAGATGTCAGCGATAAAAAGTCGAACCTTCCATCAACCCCAAATCGGATCTCCTGGGTAATGGGAATGCTATCCACCAAAGATCATGCCGATATCTTTAAAGCATTACTCCGACCTGACGACCAACTGCACTTAGTTCCCGTTCCCGATCATTCTTCTGCTAATCCAGAACAGTTAGCAACTCTCGGTCGTAACATCTGTCCAGAATTATCCGTAGTTCAAACTTATCCAGACCTCGTAACAGGTTTAGATACTGCTATAACAACCAACTCAGATTTAGTAGTTTTGTGCGGTTCCCTCTATCTACTCGGTCATTTCTTAGCTATCGCTACTCAATAGCGTAACCTACCCTACTATGACTAATATCATATCCGGTAGCATCGCGATGCTAAAAAAGCTCTTTTCAGCATCTGCGTTCATCTGTCTTCATCTGCGGTAAAAATTTAACCAACGATAACAAAGAAAAATTGACGATATCATACAGGGGTTCCCGCTGTTATGAGGTACATAAGTAAGGGCGAAGCATTCCGGCAAATAACTTATTGGTTATATGCAGAGGTTAATTACCGGAATGCTTCGCCCCTACACCCCTACTTAAAATGTACTCCATTACAGCGGGAACCGCTGTATTTAGCAATTTTTGGTTTTGGGATTTGGGATCGATCTTCCAGTCCACTTAAGTGGACTTTAGCTATTAGCCGTGGACTTGAGTCCACGGCGGGCTAAAACTACAGACATCAATGCTGCTAATAATCTTGGATAATCCCAAAATCAACAAAACGCAGCCCATTACCACCGAAAGGTTCCCCGCCATTATTCCAATTGAAATCGCTGACGCGAAACAGTATGGCACCCAGTTGCAACTCTGGGTTGTAGCGCAAAGTAATCCCGTAGGCGCGGCGACTGTATTCCAAAAAATAGTCAGTGCTGATACTTTTATTGGTATCCAAATTAATCGCTGTTTGAAAACCGATCCTAAACGGGCCATAAAGTTGCTGAGTGATGCCAAATGAAAAGACTCGCTCATCAACAACGCGATCGAAAAAGAAAGGCGACTCACCATTTCTAAACACTCGCGTGAAGCGGATATTAAAGCCAGTGTAGTCCAGAAAAGGCCGAGAAAAATGACCGAATTGCCCAACAAGAGAAAGAGTGCCAGTGAAGGTGTTTTGGGTTTCACCGTTGGTGTATAAACTGGTAGTGCCGCTGACGCTGGGAATTAAGGAAATAAAAGGAACGACTGGAACTGGCGTGTATCGCAAACCTTCTGAAGGTGTAGCCGGTAAAGGTTTACCTCGCCAGAGAGAGATACCGCGACTGACAGAAACGCTAGTTTGGAAACGACCTAAGTCAGTGCGGTTGTTTGTCCGCACGGGTGCAAGCAATGCCACGCGATCGGTATCGGCATTGATATACTGACCGCCAACTTGATAAGTAAGGATGGCACCCGTTTTCCCCAAAGCAAACACAGGGGAAGTCAGCACAGCGCCTAGAGATTGTTGCACGGTTTGATATCCCAGAGAACCGTTGAAAAGTTGATCGCGGTAACTATATTCCAGGGTTAGTCTGTGGGGTCTTCTGGGGTCGCCGATCACCTGAATCAACCGCGTACTCGCCCGGATTTTCTCCTCAATGAGTTCCGGCGCAAAGTTGTTGACAACCGCAGCTGCCCCAATTATAGTGCGCGGGCCAACGGTGGCGCTGAATCTTGCTCTGATACCGAAGAGTTCGGGGGGATTGCCAAAACCTTCAGATATTGCCCGCTGAAGGAAAAACTGGGGCGTGAGTGAAAATCGAATTCGATCGCTTCTGTAGACCTCAAAATTCCGATAGATATAAACACCACCCCGCTCTCGCTGATCATAGCCAAATTGGACGATCGGCGGTTCGCGTTCGGTGCGATCGAACACATAGCGCGATCGCGGAATTGGCAGTGCAAAACCTTGATCGAAAACCAAACGAGGGCGAGTCAGGGCTACCTCATCCCGCAACGGTGACACCCGCGTCACGATCGCTTGGTCAGCCCGGATTTCCAGTTCCGGCGGCGAAAACGGGTCATTGGTAAACCGAACATTTCTGGCTCTTAAGCCTCTAGGATAAAAGTCAATATTCTCAGCTTCAAAGCGTACCCGCTGGATTAATCCACCCCTTTGCGCCGCCGGTAAACCGCTACCCGGTCTGGTACCGCCGAACACTAAGTTTATCCCACCCACATTGCTGACTTGTTGCGCTTGACCTGCCAAGAGGCGATCGCTCAAAGGTCGATCGGCTACCACGGGAGGAACGACCCCCGTGTTTGGTAAGTTAAAAGCTAAATCGGTGCCTGTGGCTGGCAAAAATATCTCGCCACTGCCGTTTCTAATGTTGCCGCTATCTTGGACAAAGTTATACACGATCCGCTGACCGCGCAGATCCTGCTGACCGCGCCGGAAAGCCGCCCTGCCTTCTGCAACTGCCACGCGATTGACCAAATTTCCCTGCACGCGATCGGCAGTCAGCACCCCTCCCTGATAGCGCATCTCCACATTGCCCACACCCGTGAAAATTTGCCGCACGGTATCGTAGTCCAGGCGGTCTGCAAACAGTTCTATCACCCCCACCGTCGGGGGAATGTTCGCAGGTGTGCCAGTAGTAGGCGGCTGCGGTCTATTTTGAGATGTTCTATTTTGAGATGATCGCCTTTGGTTTTGGCGTCTGTTTCGGAGAGTGCCTAGAGTGCGGCCAATATGCTCTGCCGGTAAGATTTCGCGATCGGGCGTGGGTGACGGTTCCAGTTCTTCAAGAAAGTCGGTGGGTCTATCACTTGGCGTTTGCGTCAGTTTGGTATCCCGCAAAGTAAAGTAGGAAATTCCCACATCTTCTGATTTCCCAGATCCCAATATTTCATCAACAGCAGCAAAAGCAGACACCGAGTTTAGTTCGGCTATCTGTTTTCCCTCGTTCCCAGGCTTTGCCAAAGAACCCCATTCAACTTCGGAAACGATATTGCTAGTAGTAGCCTGGGATGGAACTACTACACTCAAAGGCGAACCCAACATAGCAGCACTTTTTCCTGCACTGATGCGATCGGGCAAAGATTCTGTTTCTGGCAGCGGGGGCGTCGCCAGTATTGTTGCTGGGATATTTTGATGGGCAGCAGGTGACAAGACTGAGTTGTCAGTTGTCAGTTCTTTGCTACTTACATCTGACTCCTGACTGCTGAGTGCCAACGGCTTGTCAGTTGTCAGTAGTGGGTTGTCAGTTGTCGGTTCTTGGGAACTGATTGCTGACTCCTGAGTGCTGATTACTGACAATTGGCTAATAATCGCGGGCGGTTCGGGCGGCGGAACTGCGTAGGGCATTTTCTAAGACAATGAAGCGGATTAACAGCCCAGACGCATTTTTTCCGCGTTTGAGGCTGTGCGGGCGAGGAATGCCTCGCCCAGACGGCCTTAAGGCATATTTTTTCCAGTCCCAGTCTATTCCATATCGCGCTGTTTGGGGTTCCGGGCGGGGTCGTTAGACAAGAATCCGAAGACGAATAGGCTAACGAAGAACAGGACAACGACATAAACAACGACTTTGAGGGTATCCATACGGGTATCTCCGAAGGTGTGAACAGCTTAAGGTATCTTTCATGCAGACAAGACAGCTTTATATGATACCGAATTATTGCCCCTTTTTTAGCGTGGGTAGCTTGGATCTGAGGATTCCGGTCTTGAGGCAGGGAGGCGCGGATTCCTAATCGCCATTTTTCAGGATAAAATTTGCTCAGGTTTATACTGTGATGTCCAGCTTTGTGTAAGTTTTATGTAGCACTCAGCGTTATCGCAGCGTCGCCAGAAGAAAAAGGTAAAGAACGATGGGTAAGTACATTATTTTTAGAACGGAATCTGCTAGCGCTCAGGGGTGGGAAGAAAGGATGTTGGCACACACAGGCGCTTTAACTACCTTATTGGCTGAGCATTACGATTCATAGCTACAAGAAGCACAAGTTTAGTTTCTGAAGGAGTGACAAATAAGCAATACCGTGTAAGCCAGATTTTGCAAGGATTTCAACGATACTTATCACCCGTCCAAACGATGACTATTTACTTCTACAGCACTCGCGAGAAATACGGCTGTTTCTCCAACTTTTCAGCCCACGGCTTTGAGTTGGATGGCGCTTATTGGCCGACTAGCGAACACTATTTTCAAGCACAGAAATTTGTTGGAACAGCGCACGCAGACCAAATCCGCCTGGTGAAAACGCCAAAAGATGCGGCGAAAATGGGACGCGATCGCTCTCTTCCTCTCCGTCTCGATTGGAATGATGTAAAAGATGATATCATGCGCCAGGGCGTGCTGCGAAAATTCGAGACTCATGCCGACATCCGCGAAGTGCTACTCTCCACAGGCGATGAGCAAATTATCGAAAATTCGCCGATCGATTACTATTGGGGCTGCGGGGCAGATGGCAGTGGCAAAAATATGCTGGGACAGGTTTTAATGGAGATCAGGGAGATCCTGCGCGATCGCACTTAACCAACTCTAAAACCAGCAAACTTTTTTCTCTTGAGTAACCGCAAAAATTTCAACCATTTTTGCGCGGGTCGATCGTAAAATGTAAAAATATCTCCATAAGCAACATTTGCATTCTTGTGATGAAGCCAATGCCGCTCAGGAGTTGTGATAAACAAAAAATTACAGAGGCGTTCAATAATCTCAGATCTATTATCTTCAGTTATAGGAATATGCCTCCACAAAACATGGAGTTCAGCTAAGAAAAGTCCCAGAATAGTTCCCCCAGGCGATATCTGCCAAAGCCAGGGTACAAAAATTAAATAAGGAAATACACCAAGAAATCCATGAATCAGAACTAGCGGATTCCTGGTTATTACAGCATAATAAATGAAGCTGCGATGCTTCTGACCGTGATGAACTAAGGTATGAAATTTGCCAAAGATATGCTCAGGAACGTGATAGAAAAATGTGGAGATAAAATCTCCAATTAACAGCAGAAGTACGGCTGATAAAGCAGCTTTAATAACTTCCAAGACCAATCCCTCACAACCAATAGATAGGTTAGTATATGAAAGTTAATATTTGTTTATTTTAAGATTAAATTTTGATAACTCTGGAGATGTAGATTGACTCAGTTGCAACGGTTGGCTCTAGCACCCTCCCAACTCCAAGATAGGCAAATTCTTCTAACCGCGCCGCAACAGCACTACCTCAGTCGGGTGTTGCGGTTGCAAACGGGCGATCGCTTTATTGCCATGAACGGACAAGGACAATGGTGGTTGGCTAAACTACAAGGGGAACAAGCTGAAATCCTAGAGCCGATTTCTGTCCAAACCGAGTTACCAGTAGCCGTCACCCTCATCATAGCCTTACCCAAAGGCAATGGATTTGACGATGTTGTGCGTCAGACTACCGAACTGGGCGTAACTTGTATAATACCGACAATAAGCGATCGCACCCTCCTCAAACCCAGCCCCCAAAAATTAGAACGCTGGCGGCGGATTGTTAGTGAAGCAGCCGAACAATCAGAACGCCAAATTGTGCCCACAATTATCGACCCCGTTCCCTTTACCACAGCTTTAGCATTTTGTCAAGAATCAAACCGTCTGCATAACCAAGCAATAGAAGAGAATTTCCCAGTCCCCAGTCCCCAATATATCTGCGTTGCGCGTGGCGACTATCCCCATTTACTCGATCGTCTAATCCACACTCAGCACTCAGCACTAACGATCGCCATCGGGCCAGAAGGAGGATGGACAGATGCAGAGATAGAAAAAGCTTGCGCCGCCTCTTTCCAACCAGTTTCTCTCGGTCACCGCATCCTTACAGCCGTACTTGCACCGATTGTCGCCCTGTCCCTGGTGGCAGGAACCTCAGAAATGGGAACAATGAATAAGAAGGGGTAAAGTCAAAATTAAGCCAAAAATCCATATTATTGATATCCTTTTTAAATAAGCCATGATCGATCGAGTCGCCGCAGCTTTTGAGAGCAAAGATTATCGAGAAGCAGCCCGCTTACTCAAACAACTGGTCAAAGAATCGCCCGAAAACCCTTGGGTGCAGTTTTACATTGCACGTTTGCACGAAGTAACTGGCAAATCAGAAGCAGCAGAAAAAACTTATCGCCAGCTGCTGCGTAGCACAACCATCGCCAAGATTATGACTGGATCTCGCCAAGGATTGGAGCGTCTGGAACAAAATGAAAAACAACGACGCAAAGAAGCGATCGTCCAAGCTAAAACCGACCCCAACAATACTCAGCTAGGTGTTTTAATTTTAGAACCGATCGACAGTGAAGCCAAAACCCAAGTAGCCAAAAATTTTGCCCGCATTATGAACCTCGATCCATACAAAGCGCGGCTACTACTACCGAGTCGAGGTTGGCGGTTATATCGTACAGGTGCGATCGGAGAACTGCGACTTTACGCTCAAGAATTGCTCAGTGCAAAGATCCCCAACTTTTGTGCAACACTAGCTGATATTCAAAAAATCAACGTTTTTCGCGTCAGCCATTTCCAGTCACTCTCTCCCCAACCCACTGTCGTTTGCTACAATGACCAAAATCAGATGGGTTCCTTTGGCTTTAAATGGAGCGAGGTACGCCAAGTTATCCAAGCAAGGTTACCTATCTTTGAAGAAGTCGTAGATCACGACTTTCTCAAGAGATTGGAACGCAAAGTACAAACCCAAGACTACTCCCAATTTTGCGACCTGCACCTACCCGGCAGGCGTTCCATTTTGCGGATTTACGATAGCGCCTACGAGTTCCAGCAGGGGATTGATTTTTCCGCCCCAGCGGAGATGGCTACTAACAGAAGAAACTGGAACCGCTTAATCGAGTTCCTCAATTCTCAACTGCCTCACGCCAAAATTTTCTCTGATTTCACCCAGTTTGCCGAGACAGCGCTCGATCGAACCGAACTTTTAGACCGTCTCCCATCCCACATCGAGCTGTTGAGGAGGGCTGATTCCCACTGGGACCCAGCCTTCCAATTGTACAGCGGTCTAGTCTTTCTCAGATATTTTCCCTCAAGCCCTACCTAGAAGTTTTCACCTGACGAGCCATATCCAGGAACGGGTTCATATTGGCACCCGGACGTCTGCGACCGTTTGTGTTTGAGAGAGTAAGCAAATATTTGGGAGCAAATGTGGGTTCCGGCTGGGGTTCAATTTTTCCGTTAGCACTTGCTGCGGGTGCATCTGCTTTCGCTGGTTCCACTTTAGCAGGTGTAACAGTTGCTACGGCGGCTGGAGTTTTAGCCGGTTCTGGCTTTGGCGCTGGCGCTGACTCTGCTTTCACTGCCTTGGCGGAAGCAGGTTTATTCCCATTATCTGTCTGAGTGGCTTGCGATTCATCCAATTGTAGGAAGTATCCGTCACCCTTACGAGTTTTAAGAGCGTTTGATTTGTCTTCCTTCTTGGATTTCCCCAAGCTAAAAATGCCGCCAAAAAAGCCTAGAATTCCGCCAAAAAAGTTTTTGATAAAACCAAACATTACCAATACTCCTGAAGATTAGCGAGTGGACTAAGAGACAAGTGAGGTTTCTAATTCAAGTTAAATTATGAACTTTTAGGCAAGTTCTTGCAAGATTTCTTTACATTAATTAATAATTATTTACTTTATAGCTTCTTTACAGGACATCCAGGCAGGAATAAGTAATTTTACCTTTACATAAATTAACATAAAAGTTAAGAATTTCTTGACCCAGAAGGAGTGGGGGAGCGTCACAATATGCAAATTATCTGCGTAACAGCTTAGCTCGATCGACAAGCCCCGATGCCCCAGCTTTTAATCGTGTTAAAATTATGGTATTGTGCATAATTCCGACCGGAATATCGGTCTTCACAAAATCAGGGTTCAACCATCCAATCAGTCTGTGGCGGCAACGGACACCTGGTTAAAATACTTAATTTAAACTCCCACTCACAGTTCCCATGACCCAGACTCCGACTCAAACTCCTCCGGTTCCCAAGCTTTCCAAAGTGGAAGGACTTAAAGAACGCAGTAATTATTTGCGGGAACCCGTTGCCACTGAGATACTGCAAGACACGAACAGCTTCACCGAAGACGCCACTCAGATTCTCAAGTTTCACGGGTCTTACCAACAGGACAACCGCGATAATCGGGTTAAGGGTCAGGAGAAGGACTATCAGTTCATGCTGCGTACCCGCAGTCCGGGTGGCTTCATTCCGCCGCAGCTGTATCTTACCCTGGATCGGCTGAGCGGGGAATATGGAAACAATACGCTAAGAGTAACTACCCGTCAAGGGTTTCAGCTGCACGGCATTTTAAAGAAAAATCTCAAAGCCGCACTCGCTGCCATCATCAAAAGTATGGGGTCAACTTTGGGTGCTTGTGGCGACCTCAACCGCAACGTCATGGCACCACCGGCACCCTTTAAGAATCGCCAGGAATATCAATACGCCTGGGAGTACGCAGACAACATCGCTGATTTGCTAACTCCTCAGACTGGCGCTTACTACGAAATTTGGTTGGATGGGGAAAAATTTGTCACTGGGGAAGAAAACCCAGAAGTAGTCGCCGCACGGCAACGCAACGGCAAAGGCACCAACTTGGAGAGCAAGGAAGAGCCGATCTACGGCACTAATTATATGCCCCGCAAGTTCAAGTGTAGCGTCACCGTGCCGGGGGATAATTCGGTTGACCTGTTCTCTCAAGACCTCAGTTTAGTGGTAATTACTGATAACCGGGGAGAGTTAGAGGGATTTAACGTTTTTGCAGGTGGCGGACTGGGACGCACCCACAATAAAGAAGAGACTTTCCCGCGTCTAGCCGATGCAATTGGCTATGTGGCTAAGGAAGATGTCTACGACTTGGTTAAAGCGATCGTAGCAACACAGCGAGATAATGGCGATCGCGCCGACAGACGTCATGCGCGGATGAAATATCTGCTCGAAGAGTGGGGCGTCAATAAATTCCGCACTACTGTAGAAGGCTACTTTGGCAAACAGATCCAACCCTTAAAGCCGCTGCCAGAATGGAAATATCTCGACTTCCTGGGTTGGCAAGAACAGGGAGATGGCAAGCTTTTTGTGGGTATTTCGATCGAAAATGGCCGCGTTAAAGATGAGGGAAACCTGAAACTCAGAAGCGCCCTGCGGGAAATAGTACAGAAATTTCAGCTGCCCATTCGCCTGACACCCCATCAAAATCTGATTATCTGCGATATCGCACCAGAGCAGAAGCGGGAAATTCAGCAGATTCTCGATCGCAGTGGTGTCAAAATGGAGTCAGCACTCGACCCGCTCGTGCGTTACTCAATGGCTTGTCCTGCGCTACCCACCTGCGGTTTGGCAACCACCGAATCGGAACGAGCTATGCCCGGTATCCTGGAGCGAATTCGGGCGCTGTTAGTCAAAGTAGGATTGTCAGAAGAACACTTCGTAGTGCGGATGACAGGTTGCCCCAACGGCTGCGCTCGTCCCTATCTGGCCGAACTCGGCTTCGTCGGTAGAGCGCCTAACGTTTACCAACTTTGGCTGGGTGCTGACCCCCATCAGACTCGTTTGGCAGCACCTTACATAGAGAAGTTGGATATCCAGAATCTCGAAGCAACCTTAGAACCGCTGTTTGTTTATTTTAAGCAAGAACAACAAAAGCAGGAAAAATCCGAAAGTTTTGGCAACTTTTGTCATAGAGTAGGTTTAGAGGCGCTTCGCACCTTTACTGCTACCTACGAATCAGCGCCAGTTACGCTAGAGTTAACCAACGGTCATTCTGCTTCTTCTTTTATGGGCGAGACTATAGTCGAGACACTTTCGGAGACACCTTCGGAAACCACAGCTGCTGTTACTAAAATTCGGCGTCGCGTCACAGTTCGCGATGATGTTTATCAACGTCTTAAGGAAATTGCCGTTAGTCAAGGCAAGCCTGTCGTTGAGTTAGCAACCGAGGCGATAGAAGCGTATTTGAACGCTAATTCAGACTCACAGCCCTCTTGAAGGGTTGCGCCGACTCGAAACGTTACCTGCCCTACGCCTTCTAGGCGCGATCGCTTTACAGGTTAAGGCGATCGAGCAGAAGCCTTGTTGCACCGTTCCCAGGCGAAAGGGAAAGGGAAAGGGAAAGGGAAAGGGGAAAGGGATTCACGCAAAAGTAAAGAATTTTTCACTTTTGACTTTTGAATGTCTGACTTTTGGCTTTTCTAGCCCCTCTCTTTCCCAATACCCCCTCCCATGCCCAAATATGAAATCTAAAATCTAAAATCTAAAATTGAAAGAATCTTTATTAATTGCTCTCCAACATTATCAAGCTGGTAGGTTACCTCAAGCCGAGCAGATATATTGCCAAATTCTACAAAAAGAGCCATATAATATTGACGCGCTCCAATTACTTGGTATAACAGCCACTGCACTTGGTAAACACGAGCTAGCCATTGAATGTTTTAGCTCTTGTGTCAAAGTTGCGCCTGGAGTGGCAGACTTTCATTACAATTTGGGTATGGCGCTGCAAGAGCAGAATCGTGTCGAGGAAGCTCTAGCCTGCTACCAACAAACTTTGGCACTCGAACCGAATCATGCAGGAGCATACTACAATCTGGGCAAGGCGCTGCAAGAACAAGGTCGATTAGCCCAAGCAACTGCTTGTTACCAACAAGCTTTAATACTGCAACCAAACTATGCTGAACTCCACAACTGCCTGGGTACCGTTCTCCAGCAACAAGGGTTATTGGCAGAGGCAACTACTTATTACAATCAAGCCTTGACTATCGATCCAAATTATGCTGAAGCTTATAGCAACTTGGGCAGTGTACTGGAAAGGCAGGATGAGTTAGAAGAAGCGATTAACTGCTATCAGCAAGCCTTAGCGCTCAAACCGGATGATGCTCTAGTTTACAATAACTTGGGCGGTGCTATGTACAAACAGCGTCGCCTAGCAGAAGCTGTTGATTGCTATCAAAAAGCCTTGGTTCAGGAACCAGATAATCCTGTAGTGTACAGCAACTTGGGCGTTACGCTTAAAGACTTGGGACAGATAGAGGAAGCCATTACTTGCTATGGGCAAGCTTTAGCCCTCGATCCAAACTATGCCGAAGCTTACAGCAACTTGGGCGGTGCGATGGAGGAACAGGGTCAACTAGGCCAAGCGATCAACTGTTACCGCCAAGCCCTAGCTCTCAATCCTAACCTGGCAGAGTTTCACAATAACTTGGGCAGTGCTATGGAGGCGCAGGGTCAGCTAGCCGAAGCTATTAGCTGCTACCGTCAAGCTTTAGCTCTCAATTCTAACCTGGCAATGGCTCAGAACAACCTAGCCCATGCACTTCTATTTCAAGGCAAAGTAGAAGAGGCAATAGTCTACTTGCAACCAAACAGCCAACTCAATCCAAACGATCGGTTTAACCGAGCTTGTCTGCTACTGCTTGCCGGGGATTTTCGCCGTGGATTTGCTGAGTACGAGTGTCGCTGGCAAACAAAGGAAATGCCCCCTCGTCCGTTTTCTCAGCCTTTATGGGACGGCTCTCACCTAGAAGGCAGAACGATTCTACTGCATACCGAGCAAGGGTTTGGAGATAAAATTCAGTTCATTCGCTATACCGATCTGGTGGCAACCTATGGCGGTCGCTTGATAGTGGAGTGCCCAGCACCGCTCATCAGGTTGTTCGAGAGTATTTCCTGTATTGACCAACTAATTCCGCCAGATACCTCTTTGCCTGAATTTGACGTTCACGCACCGCTGATCAGCCTGCCCTGGATTTTGGAAACAACCTTAGAGACCATACCTGCAAAAATTCCCTATCTAGCTGCGCCACAATCTTCTACTAAACTGGAAGTTTCCTGTCAAACTGAACTGAAGGTGGGAATTGTCTGGGCAAGCGACCCTAGCGGCAAGACTGCCCGAAAGCGATCGTGTCCGCTTTCTCACTTCCTCGAACTGACGAATATACGAGGAATTACCTTTTACAGCCTTCAGAAAGATCTGCAACAAACAGATCTAGCCCACTTAAAGCAGTTACCCGGCGTGCAAAATTTGAGTCATCTGCTCAACGACTTCGCCGACACCGCCGCAGTCATAGCGCAGTTGGATTTAGTCATCACCATAGACACATCTGTTGCACATTTAGCTGGAGCTTTGGGTAAACAAGTTTGGGTATTGCTGCCTTTTGACTCGGACTGGCGTTGGATGCTTCACCGGGAGGGCAGTCCCTGGTATCCGACCATGCGACTATTTCGTCAGCCACAACCCGGAGACTGGCCCAGCGTCTTCGTGCTGGTAAATGAAGCCCTGCAAAACTCAGCGAATACTAACACTTTATCCGCCAAATTGTAAAAATTTAAACAGATCTCTTCCCCTAGCCCCTAGCCCCTAGTCCCTAGCCCCTGCTTCGATGCACCCTTAATATTTGAGAAAAAGTTACTCGTAAGCTCTGCCATCGGGCATAATTGCCCCTTGGAGTTCGGCACCGTGTAGATTAGCCCGATTTAGATTGGCATCAATCAATATAGCCTCGCTCAAGATAGCTCCCGTCATATTAGACCAGCCGAGTTTCGCCCGGAAGAGATTAGCCCCTCGAAAATTAGTACCGCGCAGGGTTGCCCAACTTATGGTTGCTCCCCTCATATTGGCTTGGCTTAGGTTAGCACCAGTCAAATTGGCTCCACTCAGTTTTGCTCGGCTCAAGTCTGCTCCAGTCAGGTTAGTCCCCTCCAGAACCGCTCCAATCAGGATGGCACTTATAAGGTGGGCTTTCTCTAGGTTGGCTCCGCTCAAGATGGCATTCGTCAAGATGGCTCCGTCTAAGATGGCTCCACTCAGGTTGGCGTCAATCAGATAGGCCCGATTCATAGGTGCGTCAATTAGTTTAGCCCCACTCAGGTTGGCTCCCCGCATTTGAGCTTCGCTCAGAATAGCTTCGGTCAGATTAGCCCCACTCAGGTTGGCGTTCTCCAAGTTGGCTCCTCGCAAGCTCGCTTCGCTCAGATTAGCTTCACTCAAGTTGGCTTCGCTCAAGTTGGCTGCAATCAGGTTAGCTTCGCTCAAGTTAGCTTGCAGGTTGGCTCCCCGCAGGTTGGCTTCCCGGAGATTTACACTAATTAGGGAGGCTCCCCTCAAATTCGCTCCGCTTAGGTCTGCCCCACGTAAGTTGACCCCGCTCAGGTCAACGCCAATCAGAGATACTCCCCGCAGATTGGTTTCCCAAAAATCTCTCTCACCGGCAGCATATCGTCTCAGCAATTCATTGGCATCCATACTATATTTCTCATCGTGACTTTATATCTAGAGGGGAAGCGATCGCTTTTGGACATTCCCTCGTGCCAAGGAGGGTTTGCTCAAATAAATGCTTTGCCCGTACTGCTTATGATTTGTTCCATTCATCATCCCAAATGACACAAGGTTTTGTTACAGTCTTTTATTTTCGGCTACGCAAACCATCTGCTTTCTGAGAAAATCAAAAACAAGAGGGGTCATTGGTCATTGGTCATTGGTCATTGGTTATTGGTTAGTGGGTAATACGTTTAATCAACTAACGACTAACAAAGTCCTTTTGACAAATGACAAATGACTAATGACTAATGACTAATGACAAGGGAAAACACAATGCCGGATAATCTCAAAAGCCAAGTTGTTACCCAAGGGCCACAGCGGACGCCTAACCGGGCGATGCTACGTGCCGTTGGTTTTGGCGATCGCGACTTCACTAAACCTATTGTCGGTCTTGCGAACGGGTATAGCACGATCACCCCTTGCAATATGGGCATAAATCAGCTAGCTATTCGTGCCGAAGCAGGTATTCGCGCTGCCGATGCGATGCCTCAGATGTTCGGTACGATCACGATTAGCGATGGCATTTCGATGGGAACTGAAGGGATGAAATATTCCCTGGTATCGCGGGAAGTAATTGCTGACTCGATCGAAACAGTCTGTAACGGCCAAAGTATGGATGGGGTGCTGGCAATTGGCGGTTGCGACAAAAATATGCCGGGGGCGATGATTGCGATCGCTCGCCTGAATATCCCCGCTATATTCGTCTACGGCGGTACGATTAAACCCGGTCATCACAACGGACGCGACCTTACGGTTGTCAGCGCTTTTGAAGCTGTGGGGCAATACAGCGCCGGTAAAATTGATGCCAACGAACTGCTGGAGGTGGAGCGCAAAGCTTGTCCCGGTGCCGGTTCCTGCGGCGGTATGTACACGGCGAATACCATGTCTTCTGCTTTTGAAGCAATGGGGATGAGTCTGCCCTATTCCTCGACTATGGCAGCTGAAGATGCCGAAAAAGCAGAAAGTGCGGAAAAATCTGCTTTTGTCTTGGTGGAAGCAATTCGCAAACAACTCCTGCCCCTTGACATTATCACCCGCAAAGCCTTTGAAAATGCTATTTCTGTGATCATGGCTGTGGGCGGATCGACGAATGCGGTGCTGCACTTGCTCGCGATCGCTCATTCTGCTGGTGTCGAATTATGCCTGGACGACTTTGAAACTATTCGCGCCCGCGTACCCGTCCTGTGCGATTTAAAACCATCTGGCAAATATGTGGCGACCGACTTACACAAAGCTGGCGGTATTCCCCAAGTGATGAAAATGTTGCTGGTACACGACCTGCTGCATGGCGACGCCCTCACCATCACCGGAAAAACAATTGCCGAAGTGTTGGCAGATGTTCCCGATGAACCACCAGCAGACCAAGATGTCATCCGTCCCTGGCATAAACCGATTTATTCTCAAGGACACTTAGCGATCTTGAGAGGAAATCTGGCCACAGAAGGTGCTGTAGCAAAAATTACTGGCATCAAAAAGTCCCAAATCACTGGCCCAGCACGGGTGTTTGAATCTGAGGAATCCTGTTTAGAGGCGATTTTAGCTAATCAAATCAAACCAGGGGATGTCATTGTCATCCGCTACGAAGGGCCGAAGGGCGGGCCGGGAATGCGGGAAATGCTAGCCCCCACATCGGCAATTATTGGTGCTGGATTGGGAGATTCCGTGGGATTGATTACTGATGGACGGTTTTCTGGTGGCACTTATGGTATGGTAGTCGGTCACGTAGCACCAGAGGCAGCTGTGGGAGGTGCGATCGCTCTTGTCAAGGAAGGCGATATCATCACGATTGATGCCAATGCGCGATCGTTGCATCTTGACATATCCGATGAAGAATTAGAACGCCGCCGCGCTGAGTGGCAACCGCCCAAACCCCGTTATACGATGGGTGTATTGGCAAAATACGCCAAATTGGTATCTTCCAGCAGTGTGGGTGCCGTAACCGATTTAGGCTTAGTTTAAGCCGACTGTGCGATCGATCTGTAAATGCAGATCGATCGGCACTGGAAAAACAGACTCCAAAAATTGCAGGTGGCAGATTGCAGATTGCAGATTGAAAAAAGCAATTTTCAACCTGCCATATCAAATCTGAAGTTTGAAATTATCATAGAGGACAACATGACAAGTTTAGAAGTAGGTCTGCTTCAGGAGGTAGGAAAAAACTTTCATCAGATTAAAGATTTTTCGACACAAGTCACTCGCAACGCCGTTAATACGGTAACTCAAACCGCTGACCAAGCCGTAAATAGCGTTGCCGAAACAACACAAAACGCGAAAGCTTCCTTAACTGAAACTGCTGTTAGGGCAGTCAATATGTTTAATGAAGCCACCAGCAAAACTATCGATACGATTACCAAAACAGCACAAGAGGCCAAAGATAAAATAACTCAATCCGCAACTATTGTAGTTGATAATATTAAGCCAGCAACCGATCAAACCGTCGATACGATAACAGAAAATACCTCTACAGCTATTGAAAAACATCTGAGTACTTTTATGAATAAACAGTTGCATGGCGTAAGAGGATGGATTGATTCTCATCCAGTCATGTCCTGGGCAACACAAGTGTTAGTTTGGGGAATTAGCCACCCTATTCTCAGCGTAATTATGATAATTTCAAGTATTTTTATTCTGCGACAATTTATCAAAGCGCTTAGTCAGTTTATACAGCAAATTTTCTTATATACGCTGCAAGCACCTTTCAAATTCGGTCAATTTATTTTGGGATTGTGCTTAAAACCATTCGGTTATTTGCCTTTCATTGGAAATACGCTCAAGCAATCTGAAGGAAATGTGCTGGCTTTAAATACTTCCATTCCCGCATCAGTTAGTCCGAATAATAAAGAACGACTAGCGTATATCTTGAATAGGTTAGAAGCAATCAGACAAGAACAAAATCAGCTTTTGCAGGAAGTAACCGCGATACTGGCATCAAGCGAAAATTCGCGTTAGCCTGACGACTGAAGTCGCGGCTACACAGACAAAGCCCGCCTTCGCGGACTAATAATCAAGGCAGTATTAGAGCCGGATTTGGAATAATATCATGTCCTTACGCATCGGTTACCTAAAAAATTCGTGTAATTATTCTCATCTGCGTTCATCTGTCTTCATCTGCGGTAAAATTTCAACCAACGATAACAACAGACAATTTGACGATATCACTCATGGGCATCTTGTAACTGTAATCTCATCTGATTCAAGTCATTGCGTTTATCGTCATATGCTTCATCAGGTACAACTCTGACGCTAGTCTCACTATCTCTGTTCGTTTCTTCTAGAACGAGTAGGGCAACACCAGCACCCCCAATAATGACTGCCCATGCCCATGCTTTCGCAAGATCTATTGCTACGGGTGCTAGGTGACTTAGCACAGTGTAGCCACGCACCACAAGTTGGTCGAATAGGTTAAGAATGCTGAAGGTTTCCGAAATGGTAGAGAGTCCGCTAGGATCAACTCCATTAACTGGATTGTCATTGGTGTAGATATATTTGTGAAGTGTTAAAGGTTCAGAAATACTCCCCGCGTAACTATCCCTCCTAGTAAACCTCCCAGTATCACTATCATAATACCTAGCCCGCAAATAATAATCACCCAACCCCCTATCGAACTGCTCCCCAGCAAACAAATAATTATTCTCAACATTATTAGTAGACCCAATTAAATTCCCAAAAGCATCATAACTATACCTATCAACCACCACCCCACCAGCATCAGTCAACCCCCGCGTACTACCCAAACCATCCACCAAATAGAACGACTTCTCACTTCCCCTTTGCTGAGAAATCAAATCAATACCATAAACATAGCTAGCAGTCAACCCATTATTAACCCTCTCCTCCAAAACCTGAGCATAAGGAAGATTCTTATCCACCAAATACTCAGTCTTCACCCCATTAACAGTAGAACTCACCCTAATCCCATCACTATCATACTGATAAGAAATCACCTCGCCATTCGCCTTCCTGACCCCAACCAGACGATTTTCCTTATCCCAAGTCTAACCTACCTCCTCCACCCCATTCTTAATCTGAGACAGCAGATTCCCATTATCGTCATAGGGGTAAAGTCGAGCAAACTGGGGGACGATGTTTTACGCTGATGCTAACGCATTGTACAAGAGGGGCGAGCGCACTAAATACTTGTTTTCTTTAGCATTAACTCAACTTCTTCAACAGAAGGAATATCATCACATTCATAATAGCGAAAGTCTTCCCAATGTTCTCCCAGTTCTCCTGTATCAAGAGCATTATAGTTTAAGCCCAAAACCCAACCCGGACAAATTCCCAAAGCCCTTGCTAATGCCTCATGCCGAATCACTGGTGAAGGGTAACTTTCTACCTTCAGTAAAGCTGAATAACGAGATAAATCATTTGGAATTTCATCACTGTTTCCATCAGGTTTACGGAGAATAATTTCTACTTGCTCAATTGCCGTTTTTCTTCCAAAAGTAGTACATAACTTCCTTGGCTCTCCACCTTTGATTTGGCACTTAAGAGGAAATTCATCAAAGACTTTTCCAGGTTGCCAATCATCATCTCCACAGGTTGTATACTCATCTAGCATTTCGCCATTTTGACAGAGATGATACCAAAAAATACTGCCGTCATAAACATCGACTGCTAGAGCAGAACAGGAAAATTTTTCTGATAAGTGAACGGCTAAACAAACTAGAGCAAAATACGGCCCATAACGATATTGATTGATGATAGTTCTTGCTCTTGGCTCTAGCTTGACTAACTTTGCAACGTCTTCCCTATTCGGGCCACCTGCTGCTTTGTCGTATACAATTGTGAATTCATTGATAGTTGGGGATACATAGGCATCTCGACCAACCTCAGATAGGTAGTTAATCAATTCTTTTTCATGTACTCCATGCAAAGTGATATTTCCATATTGAATTCCCATAATTTATGTGTATCTCCGTTGACTCGTGTTGAAGCTTTGCTACCCCCAGTTCAGATCGTCTCCTGCCGATCTTATTCGGGAAGACTGCTAAACGAACCTGCTATATTAGGCTAGTCCAAGCGTCCTTTGCGCTCGCCCTGACGCATCTATCATTTGATATGTTAACCATGCTGTTAAGCTTAAGATTGTCGTTACTCCTAAAGCAGCCGCCCAAAGGTCTAAACGAGGGTCGTTAATTCGGTACACAATTATTCCAGGCTCAAGGTTCCAAACAACAGCAAACTTTCCATGTGTAATATTATTCACACTGTCTGGATAAACAACATTCATTCCCAAATTTTCCCTAACCCAGGCTAGAGGAATTATGGAAGGAGGAGTGTAATTTGTACCCAGATGCCAGTCAGCGAGTCCTAAACTGTGAAGTCCACTTACTGCACTTGTCAACTCTCTTCTTCCACTATCAATCTGAGCCTGTCTATCGGCAGGCTTAATTTCATAAAGTTCATGACTGGTAAAATCTACAAGATCTGGATACAATCGATTATTTAATCCCCTTATTCCCGGATGATTGGTATTACCCATTGCTGTTCGGACTATTCTCCGAAATGTTGGTCTATTTCCGTTGGTAAAAGGTGTACGAGGATCGTAGGCACGCGCCCTACTAAACATCTCGTTGTTCATAGGATTATTAGTTTCTGTTATTCCCACTTGCCTGATAAAATGTAGTCCAACTTTTGAGTGTACTATGTCTCCATCTGTTTGTGGAGTTTTTCCACTTGGGTCAACAAGGGTAACTGGATTGTCGTTAGCGTAAAGATACTTATGTAGCGTAACAGGCTCTTCTAACCTTCCCTCAAAACTATCCCTCTTAGTAAACCGCCCAATACTTTCGTCATAATACCTAGCCCTCAAATAATAATCACCCAACCCCCGATCGAACTGTTCCCCAGCAAACAAATAATTATTCTCAGTACTCCCCGCCGACCCAATTAAATTCCCAAACGCATCATAACTATACCGATCGGTCACCACCCCACTAGCATTAGTCAACCCCCGCGTACTACCCAATCCATCCACCAAATAGAACGACTTCTCACTCCCCCTCTGCTGAGAAATCAAATCATTACCATAAACATAACTAGCAACCGAACTATCATTAGTCCGCGTCTCCTAATTTATAGCTATGATGGGGATATGTGCTCCCTGAAGAGTTAGGATATAAATTAAATGGCTCATTTCACAACTTTAGTTCTTTTACCTCCAGACACAACTGATGTTGAAAAAAAAGTAATAGATCTGCTCATTCCTTACTACTCTGAACTAAAAGTGGAACCATATAAAGAGTATTTAAATCGAGCGGAAGTTGAAAAAGAAGTGGAATATCTGTCCACTCTTTCAAGAGAAAACCTGGAAGAATTAGCAGCAGACTATGAAGTTTCAAGTGATGACCTGGAAAGTTTAGCCAAGCTCAACTTAGATTGGGACGACAACGAAGTAGCAGGTATTGACAAACATGGTTCCTACCGAATGACAACTATTAATTCTCAAGGAAAATGGGATTGTTACACCTTTATTGAAGCAGAAACCAGTGAATCGGGAACACTTATTCACTATCCGTGTCGTGTGACAGATCTGCCTGATATAGTTCCTTATGCTTTTGTAACCCCTGATGGTCAGTGGCATGACGCGGATGCAGAACTAGGTGTACAGGTTTTCGAGAAAATTCACTTGCAACGTGATGTCCACATTAGTGAAGAAGCAAACTGGATTCTGAAAGTTCAGGAAATTATTGCTCGGTATCCAGATCATCTTGCTGTTGTTTTAAATTGTCATATATAGTAAGGCAAGGAAGGATAGAATTGATGTAAATAGCAGGCATCGCTAAATACAAAGATGAAAATCATGGGACTTAATTCACACTATGCCCAACCATATCTTGCTGTAACAGCCGCTGTCGCCAAAGCTGTAGCTAAAAGAATAGTAGTTTGCTGTATATAGTCCTGATTTATAGCTACAGGTGAAAACTGAAATGTTGGAGAAGGTATTGGGTCAGGGTCTGCACCCTCCCTCCACCTTGTGAGTTGGCTTCTACGCTTACTGGCTCCTAAAACGGCAAGAGCAATGATTGCTTCATAAAGATGCGTTCTCTTGGTATAGAAAAGCACGCCGCCATCATTGAAATAAATGAAAGGTGTACCATCCACAATTTTCAAACTTCCGATATCTGGTATCGCTTTCCAAGTAGTATTCGGCTGCTGTCCCAAATATAGATAGCTCTTGAGGATCTTCAGATGCAAATCCTTTTGGATCTATATAGTTAACTGGATTAGCATTGCCATAAAGATACTTATGCTGCGTAACTGGCTCACCGAGCCTTCCCTCATAACTATCCCTCCTAGTAAACCGCCCCGTATCCGTATCATAATACCTCGCCCTCAAATAATAATCACCCAACCCCCTATCAAACTGTTCCCCAGCAAACAAATAATTATTATCCGTCCCCCCAGAAACCCCAATTAAATTCCCAAACGCATCATAACTATACCTATCGGTCACCACCCCACCAGCATCAGTCAACCCCCGCGTACTACCCAAACCATCCACCAAATAAAACGACTTCTCACTCCCCCGTTGTTGAGAAATCAAATCATTACCATAAACATAACTAGCAGTCAACCCATTATTAACCCGTTCCTCCAAAACCTGAGCATAAGGAAGATTCTTATCCACCAAATACTCAGTCTTCACCCCATTAACAGTAGAACTCACCCTAATCCCATCACTATCATACCGATAAGAAATCACCTCACCATTCGCCTTCCTTACCCCAATCAGACGATTTTCCTTATCCCAAGTATAACCTACCTCCTCCACCCCATTCTTAATCCGAGACAGCAAATTCCCATTCTTATCATAACGATACTCGATCGTGTGAACAACTACATTATTCTTCTTCAACTCCTCCCGCAACAAACGGTCATTGTTATCATAAAAATAAGTAGTAATCCCCTCAACCGAATCATTCTTACTCAGGCGATTCCCTACTTTATCATAGCCATACTCAATCATCCGATTCCCAGCAGAAGTATCAGTAATCGTCTCCTTTGTCAACCGATACAAACCATCATACTCATACTCAACCTTCCTTCCACCCTGTTCCTGAACAACCCGGCGATGACCCACCAAATCCAAGGAATAATCAAAACTAAAAATTACCACCCCATCTTTGGTATCCTTCACCAACTTCAACCGATTCAACTCATCATAATCCCGACTTTCCACCACCCCATTAGGCAATTCAGTTCTTACCAAATTTCCCACAACATCATAGAAATAACTCGTAATTCCTTCAGAACTCGTTACCGTTTTCAACCGATTTTGTTCATCATAACTATAAGAAACACTCCCACTCGGACTCCTCACAGATGTGCGATTACCCGCCACATCATACCCGTACTCAATCGTATTACCACTTGCTAAATAAACCCCATTCGGGTCAGTCCGAGAAATCAACCTGTGACGTTCATCGTATTTAAAAGTAGTAGTTCCGCAAGCATTGTACTCGTAGTTAGTTACCGTACAAAGCAGAAGACATTCATTGAAAAGGAGCAGCGATTTGTCTTAACTGTTCTTCCCATACCCAATTTTTCGGTTTAGACTTTGGTTCAAACCATTTAGCTCCTTGGTTCAGCCATCTCTCGCGAGACTTCTTTATTGCTTGGATCGTAGCGTCATGATATCCAAATTCAGTACCACAACAATCACAAATATTAAATGATGGTGTATATCCGTTTTCTCCCCACGGAAGATCATCCTGTTGGAGTCCACAAACGCGACATATGTAAAGTTCTTTACTGAGCATTGAAATAATCAAGGTTTGTAGGGTAGCCGTGAATTGATGGATCTGGCTTATACACCGTTCTGGGAGTGCCACTGCTAGTAGCGACACCAAACAAGTCCGAAGCTGGATCGTAGATTACGATATCACCATTCGGTCGAGTTTTCACAAGTGCAGTGCTGGGAGGATTTTTGACAAAATCATCAGCAAAATCGACAAATTTTTTGGCGTTGGGTATGTTGGGAAAGTCAGCACTATGTTTTTTCCAATGCTTATATGCGTTTTGAACAGCCGTGATTTTACCCGATGACCAAATTGCTCCTACTAAAAAAGGAGTAACTTGCACGAAAGTTGAGGCGGCATTTGCAACATCAAAAATATCTGCTATCCCTTGAAACTGAGGTACAGAATGAAGGAAATCTGAGAGGAAGTTGACGTACATTTCCGTCAACGTTTCTCGAATTGAGTTGGCAGCTGAAACTTCAGTTATCGTAAATAGCCCAGTCGGATCAATAAAATTCGCTGGATTGTTATTGGCGTAGAAATACTTGTGTAAAGTTATAGGCTCAAGAATCTTGCCCTCATAACTATCCCTGCTAGTAAACCGCCCCGTTTGTTGGTCATAATACCTCGATCGCAAATAATAATCACCCAACCCTCTATCAAACTGTTCCCCAGCAAACAAATAATTATTCTCAGTACTCCCCGCCGACCCAATTAAATTCCCAAACGCATCATAACTATACCTATCAGTCACCACCCCACTACCATTCGTCAACCCCCGCGTACTACCCAAACCATCCACCAAATAAAACGACTTCTCACCCCCCCTCTGCATCAAAATCAAATCATTACCATAAACATAACCAGCAGTCAAC
>CASBRD010000042.1 GCA_949128025.1 Oscillatoriales cyanobacterium PMM_0008
GGCGTCGTTGTGGAGAAATGATTCGCTACCGGGGAATATTTGGGCGATATTTCTCACTTCATCTTCCGTTCCGGGTAGATTTTGCGGTGCGCGAGGGATGGGATTTCCTAATGCTAAAATGCCTTTTTGTAGAGAGGTTTGATTAATCGTTTCTCCATTTGATTTGAGGGAACGACTGGAAAGGCGGGTGAGATAGTTGATGGGATATTTCTGGATTAGGTATTGGTCTGTTTGTTCGTCGTAGAGAGTTTCAAAGGGGATATATCGCAGTTTGCCTGTAGCGATGATGCTCAATTGTTTGGGGGAGAATGCTTTGATTTTGTCTTCTACTGGGCGAATTAGAATGTCGTAAAGTTTGCCGCTAGTTTCGATGTAGTTAGCATCGCCAGAGTTTTGCAGTTGTTCGCGGTATTCGGTGATAAGTTTATCGAATTCTGTCGCGTCAATTGGTTTTTTAATTACGCTCAGTTGGTCTTTGGTTAAGATAAATATGGCTACGGTATTGGGGACATTTTTGATATTGGTTAGCAAGACGGGTTGAATTACAACCGTTCCGGCGGGGATAGAGGATCTCAGTTTTTCTATATCTGTGAGTGTGGTTTCAAAGAGTTCGGCAACTTCGGGAAATTGGCGGGAGATATCTTCTGCTAGTTTGTTGTTCTCTGCTTGGAAAGTATTAATTTGCTGGGATAATTGGTCTGAAGGTTTAGAATCATTCTGTTGATATAAAGATTGAATTTGATCATTTTTTTGATTCCATTGGTCAATTAATTGCTGTGCTTGTGGGTTACTAACTTTGGCGTTAATTAGGCGGGTGTAGTCGGCGAGGTCGGCTGTGGTGAAGCGGTTGGCGTATTGAAAGGCTTTTTCTGGTTGGTTTTGGTCGATGAGGAGGGAGATGAGTGCGATCGGAGTTCCTTGTTCTTTCTGTAAAAATGATTGGCGATTATTTCGTAGTAAACCTTTACGTAACTTTAGAATAATCTTAACTGCCTGCTCTAATTTAGCAATTGCCTTAGTCGGTTGATTAGTATCTCGGTAAATAGCAGCAAGATTACTCAAAGTTGCAGCTTGTCCTGCACGATCGCCTACAGCTTCAAGTAAAGATAAGGCACGCTTATAATATTCTAATGCTTGCTGTCTTTCTCCTCTCTCACTATAGACCCTAGCAATGTTAGATAATATAGCAGCTTGTCCTTTCCGATCACCTATAAATTCTGCTAAAAATAAGGTATTGTTTAAATAACGCCAAACCAGCTGATTTTCATCCAACTTATTGTAAACTGAATAAAGATTATTCAAGGTAATAATATATAATTTTATCACTTCTCTTGGTGAAGGTTTTCCATCTGTAGAATGGTCTAAGAATTCTTCAATTTTCTCATAGTTAGATTGTATATATAACGCCAAATACGGACTAACAGTTATTAGTAATTCGTCAGCCAAAGGCATTGCTTCTTCTAAATATTCTAATGCCTGTTGGTTATTTCCTAGAGTTTTGTAAACTGAACCAATACTATTTAGAATGCTAGTCTCTATAAAAATATTTTTAATTTCTTTAGCAATTAGTAAAGCTTGGTTGTAGTTTTCCAAAGCTAGCATTTGCTCACCAAGTTTGTCGTAGTTATCACCAATACCGATTAGTGCTGTTGCTTCTAATTGTCTGAATTTGATTCGTTTGGCAATAGATAAAACTTGTTTAAATATTTCTATGGCTTGTAAGTGTTGCTCTTGCTGAGTTCTATGCCTCCCTTCTTTTAAAAGAGTATTTATTTCTTCCTCTAAATTTTCACTTTGCCCCCAACTAGGTCGAACCATCAGCGGAACAGTCAGAGGTGTCAAACAAACACCCAAAGCCAAAACACCGCTAATAATTCTTTTCATCGCCCAATTTCCCTGGAATTAGCAACCCTAACAAGCAACTGCAATCAAATTAAAATAACTTTAGCTTTTCTCTTTCTCAGCTAGTGTGATTTATCCCGCAATCCCTCAAGGAAATCATCATCAATACCTAATTCTTCCACATTATTTTCTTGGCGAAACTCTTCTAGCCGTTCCCAAAATGACACCTTAGCTGAAACAGCTACTTCCTCAACCGGAATTATTTTACTATCTCTGCTACTAGCAAGTCCCGTTTCCACTGCTTGCCTAACATAAATTGCATACATCAGGTCATCCCAGGTAGAGTTTTCAGGTAAGCTATCGATTAATTGCTGGGCTGCTTGTTTGATATTGACGGTTTCCATAATTTACCTCGCAATAAGCTTTACTTAAAATTGTACTATCATTTAACTAAAACACTTGCGGCCAAATTTCCGAAATCGGCAATTCCCAACCAGGGAATAACTCTGGGATAGTCAGCCTATCATTTCCAGTTAACACAATTGCCTCACCCGTAGAACGATAAACCGTCAGAGTTAGTTTATCGGGGTCAATTAATATCCCCACCTGCGTACCCAGTTCTAAAAACATTATAATTTTCTTTTCTAGAGGCGGAATACTATCGGAAGCCGATTTTACTTCTACCATCAAATCGGGGACAATTTCGGCAAAAGAACGGGGTAATGGATTGAGTCGTGCAGCCGAAACAAAAGATACATCTGGCCCTCGTAAATTGCCATTTGGCAATCTAAATCCCGCACTTGACCCAGTAACATAACCGAGTTGGCGCGGTAGCACCCAGCTTTGCAGCAAAAATACCAGCCGAGCGATAATAACTTCAGATATATAATCTGATAAACCCATAACTTGAATTTTTCCATCTACCAGTTCTAGTTTATAGTCAAGCTGCTTCTCTTGTAAGATTAGCTGTAAATTTTCTAAGTCTTCGACAGTGAGATTCATAGCTGTTTTTACTCTTCTTCTAACCAATCTTCTAATTGCAACCCTGGAATATTGATGAAATCCCTAGTATTGTGAGTTACCAAAATATCTCCACGCGATCGAGCCACCGCCGCAATGAGCGCGTCTATATCCTCTGTAGGTCTGCCTATTACTTTTAACTCACCCTGGATTTTAGCAAATTCGATCGCAGCATCTTTATCAAATTGAACAATAGTGAGTATCAACTCCATAAAGTTGTGGATATTTCTGAGATTTGCTTCAACTTTTTGAGAGCAGTATGCAGACTTATACAGTTCTGCCATCACAATTGTCGAAAGGCAACACTGGCTGAATATTGGGTAAAATCTAGCCACTGCTTGAGGATGATCGTTGATGATTGCACTACAAATGTTTGTGTCTAGCAAATACACAATTTTCTCACCTTAATTTATGATTGGTTTCCGTAAAGTTTTTCCCATTGAGATTTTTTCTCTTCCTCTAGCATTTTTATTGTATTTACAAAATCTTCTTTTTCTTCCCAATTAGCAAGTAATTCTTTCATCTTTTTCACCCTTTCCTCGTTACTCATTTGCTGAATCACCTCAATCTGGATATTCACTTCTTGACCATCAGGAATATTAACTTCTTCTGACAGTTCAATAGTTTTTCCCCGCTTAATCCCTTTAATCTTCATATTTTTTCCTCCCTACTACTAACGCAAGTTGCTAGCTACTTGCATAAAGGTATGTTGTTGCGCTTCAGCGCTCTTATCCCAGTTGTAATAAGAGCGCTAAAGCGCAACTACGTACCTAATTCTAGCATCAATTATATAGCTAGCAACTTGAGTTACTATCTAACAGCTTACACGATTAACCTAATACGGCGTCGCCATAATAGTCATCGTCCTTTTTTGCAAATCAAATTGCATTTCATCCACCACATAAGTCCTATCTTTCGCCACCGAAACAATACCCTGCAATCGCAATCTAGAAACTACAGGTGGCCCCAATCTCACTTCTGCTTGACCTCTCATCGGGTCTTGCACGCGAAAAGCAGTCAGGGGGACACCACTCCAGGTTGCTTGGCTGCGGGTACTGTTCCATCACCTCGGATAACTGGCTGTCCACTAGCTTTGTAAACTAAACCACTCTCCCTAAAAACCACTTTCTCAACTTGGCTGAGGGGTATGGAGGTAATACCATTTCGCTGAATCGATAACTTTTGCGTTTGGGAATCAATCGCCGTAACGCGACCACTCCACGACTCACCGCCTTTGAGAAAAATGTCTGCCAAATTGGGCAATGCTACAGGTACAGATGCCTCATCTGCCTTGACTTGTGCCGTAAGGAAGTTTCCCGTCGGTACATTCTGACTGGTAGCGACGTGGGTATCTCCCGCCAACTGGGGCGCTGTCGCTACAAGTGCCACAACCAATATCTTGAAAAAAGCTTTCATAACCATTTTGCTGATATATCCCCACAGGCTAAAGCCTGGGGCTACACAAACCAAGCCCGCCGACGCGGGCTAGAAC
>CASBRD010000043.1 GCA_949128025.1 Oscillatoriales cyanobacterium PMM_0008
AATTACAACTGACAACTGACAACTGACAACTGACAACTGACAACTGACAACTGACAACTGACAACTGACAACTGACAACTGACAACTGACCACTGACAACTGACCACTGACCACTGACAACTGACCACTGACCACTGACCACTGACAACTGACCAAGGACTAAAGACTAATGACAGAAAAATTGGTTTTTCGTAATCGCATCGTAGATAAAGCTCAGCTAAAGCGTCTGATGGAATGGTCATTCACCCACCTGGGCACCGCACGCACCGCCCAAATGGCCGACAAACTGAAAGATCTCGGATTTCGCTACGCCACCAAAGCGGGAGTATCCATCTCAGTAGACGACCTGCAAGTGCCAGAGAGCAAAGTCCGGCTGCTGGAAGAAGCAGAAGAAGAGATTCGCCTCACAGAACAGCGCTATACGCGGGGAGAGATCACAGGAGTGGAGCGATTCCAAAAAGCGATCGATACCTGGAACAGCACCAGCGAATTGCTCAAAGACGAATGCGTGCGTAACTTCAAGGAAAACAATCCCCTCAACTCGGTGTATATGATGGCTTTTTCTGGTGCGCGCGGCAACATTTCCCAAGTGCGTCAATTGGTGGGGATGCGGGGTTTGATGGCAGACCCCCAAGGAGAAATTATCGACTTACCTATCAAGACCAACTTTCGGGAAGGATTGACAGTAACCGAATATATTATTTCGTCTTATGGAGCTAGGAAAGGATTAGTTGATACCGCACTGAGGACAGCAGATTCCGGTTATTTGACCAGGCGATTGGTAGATGTTTCCCAAGACGTAATTATCCGCGAATTCGATTGCGGCACTACGCGGGGAGTCTCCATGAAGAGTATGACCGACGGCGATCGCATTCTCATCCCCCTAAAAGACCGACTCATGGGTCGTGTACTCGCCCAAGATGTCTTGCATCCTGCCACCAAGATAGTCATGGCCACGCGCAACCAACCGATCGACACAGACCTGGTGGAAAGAATTGCCGCAGCCAAAGTAGAAGAAGTCATATTGCGATCGCCTCTCACCTGCGAAGCTGCTCGCAGTGTCTGTCAGTACTGCTACGGTTGGAGTCTCGCTCATGCCTCAATGGTAGACCTGGGCGAAGCAGTCGGGATTATTGCCGCACAGTCTATAGGCGAACCGGGCACTCAACTCACCATGAGAACTTTTCACACGGGCGGAGTATTCACCGGCGAAATGGCACGCCTTGTCCGCTCCACCGCAGCAGGAGTTGTCCGCTACGGCATCGGTCTGCGAAGCCGACCATTCCGAACTCGTCACGGCGAAGAAGCCCAAGTCGCAGAAACCAGCGGTGACCTCGCTATAGTCACGGAAGATGGCAAACAGAAATCCAAAAACGCCTTATCTACCATCCCTATTATTCAAGGCTCCATCATCCTAGTCCCCGATGGAGCCACAGTCCTATCCAACCAAATCCTCGCCGAAATCCCCATCACCGGGCGCAATGTCCGCCGCGCCACGGAGAAAGCAGTCAAAGATGTCGCCTCGGACCTAGCCGGAGAAGTGAAATTTGCTGACCTGCTGCCAGAAGAAAAGACCGATCGTCAAGGCAACACTACGCGCATCGCCGGACGCGGTGGCTTAGTCTGGATATTGAGCGGCGAGGTCTACAACCTGCCCCCTGGTGCGGAACCCACTGTCAAAAATGGCGACAAGGTACATCCCGCTAGCGTATTGGCAGAAACCAAACTGATTACTGAACACGGAGGCGTTGTGCGTCTCCCCCAAGAAGGCAAAGGTTCCTCGCAGGGAAGAGAGATTGAAATCATTACTGCCTCTGTCCTGCTCGATACCGCCAGAGTTCGCGTCGAAAGTCACCAAGGTCGCGATCACTATTTTATAGAGACAGCTAATGGAGAAGTCTTTTCCCTCAAAGCCACTCCCGGAACCAAAGTTCAAAACAACCAGGTCGTAGCTGAGTTGATCGACGATCGCTATCGCACCCAAACCGGTGGCATCATTAAATATGCCGGAGTTGATGTCGCCAAACGCGGCAAAGCGAAACAAGGCTACGAGGTCATCAAGGGCGGCACACTCCTGTGGATACCGGAAGAAACCCACGAAGTAAATAAAGACATCTCTCTACTCTTGGTAGAAGACGGTCAATATGTCGAAGCCGGAACCGAAGTCGTCAAAGACATCTTTTGCAGCGTCAGTGGCGTCATCGAAGTAGTCCAGAAAAACGACATCCTCCGGGAAATAGCCATCAAACCTGGCGACCTCCACATGGTGGAAGACCCCACGGAAGTCATATCTCAAACCGCAACTCTAGTCAACGCGGGACAAGAAATCATGCCGGGATTGACCGCAAGCTCCCTTTGCTACTCCGAATATATCGAAACCCCAGAAGGACCTGCCCTCCTGCTGCGACCAGTCATCGAATACCTCATCCCAGATCAACCCTTCGTACTCACCCAAAGAGGCAGCAGCGAAGGCCATTTCTCGGAGTCCGCAAAGGAGCTAGAACTGCGAGCCATACAGCGTTTACCATACAAGGACGGAGAGCGAGTCAAATCGATCGAGGGTCTGGAACTGCTGCGAACCCAGTTAGTCCTAGAAATTGGTAAAGACGCTCCCCAACTAGCCGCGGACATTGAGCTAGTGGCAGACGAAATAAATTCAGAAATATGGCGTTTGCAACTCGTCATCTTGGAATCCTTAGTTATTCGTCGGGATGTCGCCGCAGACGCTACGCAGGGCAGCACCCATACCCGACTGCTAGTACGGGATGGGGAAAAAATTCCCCCTGGAGCGGTTGTCGCCGGAACCGAAATCCAATGCAAGGAAACAGGAGAGGTGCGCGGCATCCGAGAAGGCGCTGAAGCTATTCGTCGCATATTAGTAGTGCGGGATGCAGATACTCTGGCAGTCAGCACGGGCGGTCAAAAACCCACGGTAAAGGTGGGAGACTTGTTGGTGGCAGGCGCTACTATCTGTCAAGGAACCAACTCAACTCCCGATATATCTAAGGTTCTGACCCAAGAGTCTGGGCAAGTGATCGAAATCAGAGGATCGGAGCTGCTGTTGCGAATTGCTCGTCCCTACCGCGTATCCAACGGTGCGGTCCTGCATATCGACGATGGGGATTTGGTGCAGCGCGGCGACAATTTGGTGCTGCTGGTGTTCGAGCGCACTAAGACGGGGGATATTATTCAAGGTCTGCCCCGGATTGAAGAACTGCTGGAAGCCCGCAAGCCAAAAGAAGCCTGCATCCTGGCCCGTCGTCCCAGCACCATCCAAATGGCTTACGGAGATGATGACCCGGATGAAATAAAGGCCATAGAAGAAGACGGTACGATCGCAGAATACCCGATCAGACCCGGCCAAAACCTCATCGTCTCAGACTCTCAAGAAGTAAGGGTGGGAGAACCCCTGACCGACGGCCCCTCCAATCCCCACGAAATCTTAGAAATCTTCTTCGACTTCAACCGAGAACGCATGGGCATCTACGAAGCAGCCTTGACCAGTCTGCGGGCTACCCAAACCTTCCTCGTCAACGAAGTTCAATCTGTCTACCAATCTCAAGGAATCGACATCTCTGACAAACACATCGAAGTTATCGTCCGTCAGATGACCTCCAAAGTCCGCATAGACGATGGCGGCGACACGACCATGCTTCCAGGCGAATTGGTGGAACTTCGCCAAGTCGAACAAGTGAACGAAGCGATGTCCATCACTGGTGGAGCCCCTGCGGAATATACTCCCGTTCTGCTCGGAATCACAAAGGCATCTCTCAATACAGATAGCTTCATATCTGCCGCCAGCTTCCAAGAAACTACGCGAGTGCTGACCGAAGCAGCCATAGAAGGGAAATCCGACTGGTTGCGCGGCTTGAAGGAAAACGTCATCATTGGGCGCTTGATTCCAGCGGGAACTGGTTTCACCGCCTATGAGGAAGCCAACTCCCAAGATGTAGATTTGGCTTACGAAACCGCAGTCCTAGACGACGAGCCCGGTGAAGTAGTCCTGGATGACCGAACTGCCCGCGCATATCGCGTAGAATCGGGATTGGACAGCATTTGGCACCAATCCGATCTAAGTTCTACTCCGAAGAGTCCTAATGCTGCTGCCGATGAGGTGGCTGATGGATATGGGTTGCGCTCTAGTTTCAACAATTCAGGAAATTACAGCGATCGGGCCAACTCTAATTTCACTTCTTCTATCCTCGAAGATGACGAACTTATCGACGACGAGCTTATTGACGACGAAGACGATATGGACGATGAAGAGGATACGTTGTAAGAGAAGAAGGGACTAGAAAAGTCAAAAGTCAAAAGTCAAAAGAAAGCTGAAAAAATCTAGATAATTCTAGATTTTTAGGCTACTGTTTTAAACCCTTTTTGACTTTTGACTTTTGAATGAGTGACTTTTGACTTTTCTAGAGGCTAGCCCTTTTTGACTTTTGACTTTTAACTTTTGACTTTTCTATTTTCTAGCCCCTTCTTCCATCTCTCCTGTCTTCACCTGAATCTGCTTAATTTCACCGGCCCGCCACACACACAGCGTTAATACTTTGCCTACACGAGAAGATTCAACAATATTTTGCAAAGCTGTAGCGGTAGTAATGGGAGTGTTGTCGATTTCAACCACGGTATCTCCTTTTTTGATACCCGAAGCAGCAGCAGGAGAATTAGGCAAAACTTTTACGATCAACACCCCTTGAATTTCTGGAACTGTAATAGGAGAATTCGGGTCTTTGTTATTCTCCTTGGCTAATTCTGGTGTCAAGGTAAGCATTTGAATACCCAGATAAGGGTGAGCGATATGAATGCCGCGTGCCAAAGCTAGAGCAATATCCTTAGCTTTGTCGATCGGAATCGCAAAGCCAATGCCTGTCGCACCAGCACGAATAGCCGTGTTAATGCCAATCACTTCGCCGTCTTCGTTTAAAAGCGGCCCACCGGAATTACCGGGATTGATCGCTGCATCCGTTTGAATAAAGTCCAGTCGCTTATCTGGAATGCCGACTTCTGTAGAAGAACGATGTAGGGTGCTGACGATGCCAAGGGTGACGGTGTTGTCGAGTCCCAAGGGGTTGCCAACTGCGATCGCCCAATCTCCTACCTGAACCTGGGCTGAATCTCCCAGGGTTACTACAGGTAAATCTGAAGAGGTATCAATTTTGACTACAGCCAAATCTGTGATTTCATCAGCGCCCCGTACTTGCCCTTCAAATGTACGTCCATCCTTCAATGTCACGGTGACTTTATCGGCTTGGTCAACAACATGAGCGTTGGTGAGAATAATTCCGCTTTTATCGATGATGAAGCCGGAACCCTGACCCCGCAATAACTCTTGCTGCGGGCTACGCTGCATATAATCTTCTCCAAAAAAACGCCGGAAAAATGGATCGTCAAAAAACGGATCGATGCGTCGGGTAACTGTGCGTTCTATATCAATTCTGACAACTGCTGCGCCAACCCGATTCACTGCGGCTGTCACAAAACTGGTGCTGTGCCTTGTGTTTGTAAGCTGTGCCACATTGCTGGGCCCTTGTAGCGTTGGGGCATTCGCGTTGCGGGGGCTTGCTATTGAAGGCGACACTCCTAGTATGCCCAAGATTAGAACTGCCCCCAGGAGGCTGGCAAGTCCATAACGACAAATTTGACCGAGGAGGAGATAAAATTTCTCAATTCGCATAGCTTGATTTTTCGACTCCGGTGTGCTCTTTAAATTTTGGGTGTTTGTGACGATGATTATTTCTAAAACTATTTTTACAGTTCAGGTGCGATCGCTTTTGAAATTGGGCCATAAACAATATCTTCAACTTTGTAGGTTAGGATCTTGATTACGAGTGTTATATGGCTTGCTGAATGATTGGATCTAAAGACGAAATTTTATTTACTCCCGACAAAAATGAACATTCTGGCGATGGCGATGGCCACCATATCCACGCCGATCATTCTCATGAGGAAGGCAGTCGCCATCCGCACGTTCACTCTGAAGAATCCCTGCGCCGCATTGTCAACCGTCTATCTCGGATAGAAGGTCATATCCGGGGCATTAAGTCAATGGTACAGGAGAGTCGTGCCTGTCCGGATGTGCTAGTCCAAATCGCCGCAGTTCGGGGTGCTTTGGATCGGGTCGCTAGAATGATTTTAGACGAACATTTAACTGAATGTATCGCCCGCGCTGCAAAAGAAGGCAATATCGAAGTGGAAATTGAAGAGTTAAAGGCAGCTTTGGATCGATTTTTGCCTTAATTATGGGGAATTTTCAAATTTATTTTGATATCAAGTCCGATTGCATCGGTTGTGTAAAAAAATCCCAGTGGCGTATTTTAGATTTGAAAATTGAAATTTAAAATCTAAAATCTAAAATTTCCTAGCCATTTCTTTGTAGGTTGGGCCATTGTGAAGCGAAACCCAACGCATTTGCCCTAGTTTCGTGCCTCAACCCAACCTACAAAGCGCGTCCATTTTTCGGTTTGGCGAAGGTATTGTCTTGTGAAACCGGGTTTCTATGGCTGTGGTATCGCACCAACACCCCAAACTTATTTCTAAATTATCCTGATGCTTGTAGCCACTCTGGGAAAAGGGAATAAGTAGATGCACCCTGATATTTCATACCCCTACCTCACAAAGGCTGGGGTTTTTTTTTGAGAAAGTGCGATCTGGGTAAGACCAAATCCGGGTTTGTTACCCATGAGAATTTTTGGCCTAAACATTGTAGAGACGTTTCCTGAAACGTCTCTACAGTCGATCGACATAAAGGGGGTAATCGTTGCGGATTTGGTCTTACCCAGATCTGTGTAACAGAAGGGCCCGAATTTATTTCAAATTTATCCTGAGACTTATAGCCGCTGTAAGAAAACAATAAAGGTAGATGCACCCTGATAATTCAAACCCCCACCTAATACTAGGATGGGGGTTTTTTGTATAAAAGTGCGATCGCGGCGCGGATGCGCGGACTCGTGCCGGAGGCATATCGCAACAGGCCGTAGCGATACGCTAGAGTTAGCGATCGCACTCACCCAGCTGCCTGTAATTCTTCTTGCAGAATCTGCTGATAAATCTTTGGTAACTTTTTAGACATCGAATTAGTTTCGATTCCATATCCCAGACTCGTCCAAGTGCCAGAAAGCAGCCGCAACACCTCTTCCAACTTTCCCTGACGCAGCTGCTTGGAAATATCAGATCCCCAGACTTGGCGATCGCTCAACCAAGCATAAACCACCGCATCCTGATATTCCGGCTCAAAACTGTAGCTAGTCCACAACAAAAACCGCGACGGCTTAGGGTGATAACGCCTAGCCTTCTTTATCCAAGTCCGATTCAACATTTGATATCGCCCAGCCGCCGTCGAGCAATTTCCCTTGTTAGGCCCGGTAACAATTGTGACACACTTCTGCGGATGATGGCTGAGGTCGCCAATCTGTTCCCCACCGTAAATCACCGAGTAAGGTTGGAGTACATTCGACTCACTGGCAGAAATCGTTCGCATCAAAGCGCGAATATAAGGGTCGCCCCCTTTCATCACCAGCGGTATCGTGCCATATAAGCCCCTAGTCAAGTCAAGCTGCCTTTGCCACTCTTGAAAAGAAGACCAAATTAGCAGGAAGAACATCAACGCAAAAGCAGCAGTACTAGCGGCAAGGAGACGCCTTAAGGCTAAATGGGGCAATTTTTGTGATGGAATCTTCCGCCGTAGCGATGAGCCTGACGGGATAGGCTGACGCGATCGCACTTTCCACATTCGACACTCCTCACCCTTGCGGGCCAATCAATTAAGCCACACCAGCGAATAGTTCCTGCCAGTTTTTTTGCGGAGCCTCTGCCTTGGCAATAACTTCCACAATTTTATTCCGAGCCGACGGTTGAAATAGTGCCTCAACACACACTTGCGCCACTTTAGTCCGGGGAATGCGTCCATCAAACAGCGTGTCAACGGCAGACATCACAACTGGGTATGGATTTTCGTCATTTTGTAAGCCACCGGGACGCACTATCGTGTACGTTAAGCCACTTTTCTCAAGATACTCTTCTGCTTGCTTTTTCCACACCAAAATTAGCCAAAATAAATTCAGCGGATGGAATAGTTGGGAGGTACACAAAGAAGTAACCAGCACAAAATGCTCAATTCCCTTGGCTTTGCCAGCGTCCACCAGATTTTTGGTGCCTTCGTAGTCCACCTTGTATGGCCCCGTGGGATCGAAGCTGGGACTAGCACCCGTAGCACAGAGTATCGCAGTGCTATCAGCTATGGCGGTGTTGAGACTGTCTGGATTTAGGACATCGCCCACAACTAACTCAGCTGCATCAGGCAGAATTGCCCTAGCTTTCTCTAAGTCTCGGACTAAAGCCCGGACGGGTATATTGCGATCAACCAGATCTTTTACAATCCGGCGACCAGTTTCCCCTGTTGCCCCTGCTACAAATACTTTCATTTGACAAGCTATCTTAGTTAAACGCGGACTTATTGATTCGAGTCAGCTTTTACTAACATTGTATAAACTTAAAAGGGCAATACTCCTCGTTCCATTAAGATTCTGAGATAAAAGTGTAAATTTTGACCCTTAAACGGGCATCTTGAAAATAGGCAAACGATAACTCAACTCGCGCAGGAGAGCGTCTATCTATGCAGTCGCAGTATAGTGAAAATCAATCTTCGGAAGCTACTACAGAAGCAATTTTGGATATAACGCCCAATCCTGTCGATACTGAGGAGTTAAGCGAACAAACAGCAGATCTGGGTAAGACCCAGATCGAGCCAGCACGCTTTCACGGCTTCTTTGAAGACTGCATGGAGATGTATGCCGATGCTCAAACCGTTGCCGAGTATCTAAACGCTCACCAAGGATGGTTTCGTCGCTGCGCCCACCCCATGAAAGCCGAACCGATAGGAGAGAATGGCTACGCCTTGACTGTCGGGCGCTTTGGGTCTTTTGGCTATCAGGTAGAACCGAAGGTAGGTTTGGAATTACTACCGCCAGAAGAAGGTATCTACCGCATCCGAACTATACCAGTACCCGATTACGTTGCCCCAGGTTATGATGTTGACTTTAATGCCACTCAGTGGTTAGTGGAAACAACGACAAGTGATTTGGATGAAGGAGTAGCGGCTGTCTTGGGTAGCACTACAAAAGTCACACGGGTACAATGGCAGTTAGATCTACTCGTAACCATTCACTTCCCTGGGTTTATTTACCGCTTGCCCATGTCTTTGATTCAAAGCACAGGCGATCGCCTCCTAGCCAAAATCGTCCGCCAAGTCAACCGCCGCTTGACTCACAAAGTGCAGCAAGACTTTCACTCAACTTTGGGCTTGCCGATGCCCCACAAATCTAAGAAGTTTGCGGCTTAAGACATGGTGGGAGTGGGGGAGAATGACAATTGACAACTGACAACTGACAACTGACCACTGACCACTGACCACTGACCACTGACAACTGACAACTGACCACTGACCACTGAAAATTAACAATTGATTACATTTTGCTAATAATCCTTAGCAGAATTTCCATGCCGCTCACGGCCTGCCACCCAAAAAATCCCAAAAGAACTACATTTAGGAAAATGTGGGTGTAACGAGCCAAATCGTTGCCTTTCTGCATCAAAGGAGAAAGAGCGGCAGAAGTCGCAATTATACTTGTCATGCTTAATCCTACCAGCAGGTGAGGCCCGACAAACAGCTTGCCGTTGTTAATGTAGGTGACGCCCATACCAAAAACTGTGGATACAACCATCAACGCCAAAAGCAAAGAACCGATTTGGTAGTGTCGGATGTTATACCTGCCCTTGATTAACTCTTTCTTGGCTTCCCCTTCTGCGTTTCTGGTACGTATGACTTGAATGCCCAGGTACAAGGCATAGATGGCTGTGGCTAACAACACCCACATTACAGTGGGATGTATGAATTGGCTCCAAACTTTAACGGATGCGGGGATTTCCAAGCTCATAGTGTGCGGAGGATTGCTTAACTAACTTTATAAAAATTAGCATAATCTCCGTAACGATTCTTTGCAAAGTCGCCATTATAGCCACAGTCACATAGGTTAGGACAGTATTGAACGCTTAAAGCAAGGCCGGGACTGTGTTTGTACTCAGCACTCCCCACTCCCCACTAAGGCTGAAGCACTTTGCTATCCCTCCAAGCTGTGACGTCCTCTTTTTCGTTATGATTGCCTTTGTGTTCTGCGAACTTTAGCAAGAAGCGCTATTTTTGCATGATTATTCTGCATAAATGGAATGCAACGATCGGCACAGTCTTCTCAAGTGCCTAATTTAACGCTAAGTTGACATTGCTGGGGATGCAATGAGGCGCAGCCATGACTTCCACATTAGATAAAGATGTCTTATTAAGACGGGCGGCTCAAAACGGTGAAATCGATCGAGTACAAGCGCTACTCGCTGAGGGTGCTAACGTCAACGCCACAGACAAAGACGGCACCACTGCTTTGATGTTTGCCGCCCGCAATGGTTACGCAGAAATTGTCCAGGATCTGCTGTCAGCTGGTGCAAAGGTCAACCTGCCCAGAAGATTGTACAAGCTGACAGCTTTAATGTTGGCAGCTACTAGGGGGCAGGTTGATGTCGTTGAGACTTTGGTGGCTAGCGGCGCTGACGTAAATGCTAAAAATGTTGACGGTAGCACCGCTTTAATGATATCGGCGCTGAAAGGTCATGGTGACGCGGTAAAGCTCTTGCTGGCTGCGGGTGGTGATGTCAATATCAAAGACAAGGATGACGATACTGCTTTGACTATAGCAGCCGAACACGGCCACGCAGATGTCGTACAAGCATTGCTGGAAGCTGGTGCTGATGTAAATGTAAGCAGTGGGGGGGAAACCGCTCTAACTCTAGCAGCGGGTCAAAACTACGTCCAAACAGTTGAGGTACTGTTAGCTCGCGGGGCGGATGTGAATGCAAGGAACCAGGAGAAGAGAACTGCCCTGATGTTAGCAGCAGAGTCGGGTTATATGGCGATCGCGCAACAGTTGTTGGCTGCATCTGCTGAAGTTAATATCAAAGACAAAGAGGGTGAGACGGCTTTGACTCTGGCAGCCGATCAGGGAACTGCGATCGTGCTTGCACTGCTAGACGCCGGTGCTGACGCGAATACCAAAAATTTAGATGGGTGGACAGCACTGATGGCAGCAGCAGCCGGAGGTTACACTGCCATTGTCACCGCTTTGCTCGATAAAGGTGCTGCGATCGATGCTAAAGATGTGGATGGCGAAACGGCTTTACACCTGGCTGTTGTCGAGGGTTATGCTGAGGTAGTGGGGGTTTTACTCAACCGGGGGGCTGATGTCCAGCTGAGAAACGAACTTGGGGATACAGCCCTGCACTTAGCAGCTTTGCAAGATTACAGCAACATTGTGGCAGATCTGCGGCAAAAAGGAGCGGATAGCAATGCCAAAAACTTTGGCGAGACAGCTTTAACGATCGCAGTATCTCACAGAAACATTGAGACGGCAAAAGTACTGTTGGATAGCGGTGCTGATGCCAATCTGCCTGATGATGGCGGAAAAACTGCTTTGATAAAGGCATCTGAGTATGGTGATACCGACATCGTGCAGCTTTTGATTTCAGCAGGTGCTGATGTCAATCTTCAAGATAATACTGGTGCTACTGCCTTGATCTGGGCGGCTTCGCGGGGTTATGCTGACACAGTAAAAGTTTTGCTTTCCGCCGCTGCTGATGCAAATCTAAAAAACCAAGGCGGCAGTACGGCTTTGATGATGGCTGAATTTAACGGTCATCGCAATGTTGTGAAATTGCTTAAAGTAGCTGGGGCACAGGAGTCAACAACCCACCACTAAATCGGAGTACCGATTATAGTGGGGGCTTGAAAGAGTCGAGTTGACCAGACTCAGGTAGCAATACCTACGTTAGTGGAAAGAGTTCAAGTTCCTACCTAC
>CASBRD010000044.1 GCA_949128025.1 Oscillatoriales cyanobacterium PMM_0008
GACAACTGACAACTGACAACTGACAATTAACAACTGACAATTGACAATGTTTAGTTTCTATGCCATCGCGTACCTTCTGGAGTATCAATTAAGGTAATGCCTTGGGCTTGCAGTTCATTGCGGATGCGATCGCTTTGGGCAAAGTCCTTAGCTTTTCTTGCTTCTTGTCGTTTTTGAATCAAAGCTTCTATTTCCGCATCGCTTAAACCACCAGTAGCAGTAGTTTTTTCTTCTGGCCCAGCTGACAAACCCAAGACTTGTGCGAGGCTGACAAGAGTGAGCCACTGTTGTTGTAGCACTTCGGGTGATGTTTTGGTTTTCCCTTCATGCACCAGGATATTGCCTTCTTTGCCTAATTCTTTGGCTAACTCGAACAAGACTGCTAAAGCTGCTGGCGAGTTGAAGTCATCATCCATCGCCTCTTGGAAGCGTTCCACTTCGGGATTTTGGATTTTGGATTTTGGATTTTGGATTGGGGAATTCTCCCGTTCGCCTACTTCCCAACCTAGCCGAGAACCGTACCTAGAGCCAAACAGCAGACCTTCCTTGAGAGTATTCCAGCTATTTTGGGCATATACGATCGCATCTTGAGTAAAATCGATCGGCTTACTGTAATTCGTTTGCAAAACAAATAACCTGATTGCGATCGGCTCCGGTGCATTTGGCCCATCCAACAACTGCCGGATCGTAATAAAATTGCCCAAAGATTTGGACATCTTCTTCCCATCCACATTTACCATACCGTTGTGCAGCCAGTTACGCGCTAAAGGCTTACCAGTCACCGCCTCAGATTGAGCAATTTCATTTTCGTGGTGCGGAAACGCCAATTCATTACCACCGCAGTGGATATCAATTGTCTCACCCAAAGACTGACGCACCATCGCCGAGCATTCTATATGCCATCCCGGACGACCCGCACCCCAAGGCGACTCCCAAAACGGTTCCCCCGGTTTCGCCGCCTTCCAGAGAGCAAAATCAAACGGGTCTTGTTTCTTCGGCGCGTCCGGGTCTTCCTCCTCAACTCTACCACTAGCCCCAGCCTGCAAATCCTCCAAATTCCGACCCGAAAGCTTCCCATACTCCGGAAATTGCCGCACCTTGTAATAAACATCCCCAGCAGCAGGATAAGCGTAACCCTTGTGTTCCAACTCGTGAATCAGTCGCTTAATCCCATCCAGCGTATGCGTCGCACGGGGATACTCATCGGCTTCCATCACATTCAGCCGCTTCATATCCTCAAAATACGCATCGATAAATTTTTCGGCCAAGGCTTCCATCGACAGTCCCTGTTCCCTGGCCCGATTGAGAATTTTATCGTCAATATCGGTGAAATTCTGCACGTAACGCACATCGTAGCCGCGCCACTCCAAATAGCGACGCACCATATCCCAGACAATGTAGCAACGCGCATGACCCAAGTGGCAGTAGTCATACACCGTCACGCCGCAGCAGTACATATCCACCTTACCTGCTTGGAGCGGTTCAAAGAGTTCCTGGCGACGAGTCAGCGTATTGTAAAGCGTCAGGGTCATAGCAAATAACAACCTCTAATAAATCGGCAATAATTAGGGGAGAGCCACGGGGATGTTTGCCAGCATCCTCATGCGGGTACTTAACGTACCGTAACTCTATCGTCTCATTTTCCGACGTTTTCGACAGATCAACTATGAAATCAGCAGTTTCTCCTGACCAATCCCAGACAATCGATGCCCCAAAACACGGTTTGCCGGTGACGATTATTACCGGCTTTCTCGGTAGCGGGAAGACTACTCTACTTAACCACATTTTGACTAATCAGCAGGGCGTTAAGACAGCTGTTCTGGTCAATGAGTTTGGCGAAGTTGGCATTGACAATGAACTGATTGTAACCACCGGCGAGGACATGGTGGAACTGAGTAATGGTTGTATCTGCTGCACCATTAATAACGATTTGGTTAATGCAGTATACAAAGTTTTAGAACGGCAAGACCAAATAGATTATTTAGTGGTGGAGACAACGGGAGTGGCAGATCCGCTACCCGTGGCGCTCACGTTCTTAGGCACAGAATTGCGAGACTTGACTCGTCTTGATTCTATTGTCACGGTGGTGGACGCCGCAAATTTCAGCCTCGATTTGTTCAACAGCCAAGCTGCTTACAGTCAGATTAATTACGGCGATATCATTCTGCTCAATAAGACCGATTTGGTCGATGAAACTGATGTAGATGCGCTGGAAGTGCGAATTCGCGATATCAAGCAAGGAGCAAGAATTCTGCGAACAACGAAATCGCAAGTTGCTCTTCCGCTGATCCTAAGTGTTGGTTTATTTGAGTCGGATAAGTATTTTGAATCTGAGGAATCGAAGCACGACCACGACCATCACGAACATCACGACCACGAACATCACGACCACGAACATCACGACCATCACGAAGATCATGACCACTCTGCTTGCGGTCATGACCACGACCACGACCACGACCACGAGCATCATGAGCATCAGCATCATTCCAATCACTTGGAAAATGATGGTTTTATCTCAGTTTCTTTCCAAAGCGATCGGCCCTTTGCGATTAAGAAGTTTCAAAATTTCTTAGATAATCAGTTGTCTGCAAATGTATTCCGAGCCAAAGGAATTCTTTGGTTTGATGAAAGTCCGAAACGTCACGTATTCCACTTGTGCGGTAAACGTTTCACAATTGAAGATGAGGATTGGAAAGGTGAACCGAAAACTCAGTTGGTGATGATTGGGCAAGATCTCGATCGCGAAACTTTGCTCGCGCAAATCCAAAAATGCGTCTCTCTGCCTTCTAGCAATCGCGGTAAAGGGTTTGGAAAATAGTAGGGATTAGTTATTAGTCATTAGTCATTAGTTATTTTGTTCATGATTCATGACAAAACACAATCACCAATGACTAATGACCTCTGCTTGGTTGGGGCAACTCAATTAAGTAAGCCGACTCGTAGAAAGAGGAAGCCCAAAGAGCAATCTTTGGAATCCCCCGCTATATTCGGTACTCCGAATTAGCGGCGGGAGGATGTCAAAATATTGTATTGTAAATTGTGAACTTATTAACTTTCAAAATGATTATCGGTGAAATTGGATTAGGCATAACCTTTATATCTTTAGTGATTTGGGTAGTATTGCTGTGTTTTAGGGGACAGTTTTGGCAAGCCGATGAGCGGTTAGACGTTCCAGCGAAAGAACTGGAAAAATGGCCTACTGTCTGTGCGGTAATTCCAGCGAGGAATGAAGCTGAGATGCTACCCGCGACAATGCGATCGGCCCTCCTCCAATCCTACCCCGGCTCTTTCACCATTGTCCTGGTAGACGATAACAGCACCGATAATACAGCCAACGTCGCCCAAAATGTTGCTCAAGAATTAGAGAAATCTCAGCAACTACATATCCTCTCTGGCGAACCGCTACCACCAGGTTGGAGTGGCAAACTTTGGGCTATGGAACAAGGCATTCGCTATGCCGAAACCCTAACGCCAACACCAGATTATTTTTTACTTACTGATGCAGATATCGAACACCACAGCGCCAATCTCCGCCAGTTAGTAGCAAAGTCTCAGCAAGATGATTTAGACTTAGTTTCCTTAATGGTACTGCTTAGGTGTCAAAGTTTTTGGGAAAAAGTTTTAATCCCAGCATTTGTCTTTTTCTTTCAAAAACTGTATCCGTTTCGCTGGGTAAATAACCTGAACAATTCCACAGCAGCAGCAGCGGGAGGTTGTATTTTAATTCGGCGGTCAGCTTTAAATCGTGTGGGAGGTATTGAGGTAGTTCGCCAAGCATTAATTGATGATTGCGCTCTTGCACAAGCTGTCAAGAACCGCAGGGGAATCAATTCCCCTGCTAATAGCGAAAGTCCACTCAAGTGGACTAAATATAGGTTTTCAGTCCTCTTCAGAGGACTTCAGCTATTAGCCAGGGATTTGAATCCCTGGCGGGTGAATGATCCAAAAGAAAATTCTAATAACAATCAACAACCAAATACTCAAGGTAAAATTTGGTTAGGACTTACCAACTTAACTCGTAGCTTGCGACCTTATCCATCTTTATCTAGTATCTGGGATATGGTAGCGCGTACTGCTTTTACCCAACTGAATTATTCCCCCTTACTTTTATTGGGAACGCTGATAGGAATGACTCTGATTTATATAGTTCCGCCAGTTGGTGCAATAGTGGGTCTTTTAACGGGGAATTGGTTAGTTGCGCTGGTAAGTTTATCTACTTGGTTGCTGATGGCGATCGCATACTTACCTACACTTAAACTATATGGTTGTTCAATTTTATGGTCTTTTTGCTTACCTGCGATCGCATTTCTCTACACCCTCATGACCCTAGATTCCGCTTGGCGTCACTGGCGAGGACAAGGCGGCGCTTGGAAAGGTCGAGTTTATTCCCTAACAGGGATTACTACAAAACCCATCAAGCCGTTTTAAGGTAATATCCTTTGGATTTACTTCGGCTACAAATCAACCCCCTCAGATGTAGGGGCAATTCATGAATTGCCCCTACATCTGTAGCAAGTTAGTTGTTGTTTTTTCCAATACTTTCAATCCACGAAGAGAACCTTGAATTAAGCGAGTTGCAGCGATCGGTTGGCGTAACATTCCTATTGCTAAAGGCAGAGATTGCAGCGAACCATCTGCATTTATTGCCGAATTGATATCGGGGAGATCGTGCTGAGAATCATCGCTAATTACTCGGAGCATTGCTACAGCAAAGCCAGCTTGATTCAAAACATTTAAAGCAGCAAATCCTTCCATGTCAACAACTTCAGTATCGTATATTCCTCCCAAATGGCGTTTTTCAGATGCCGAATAAATTAAGCGATCGCTCGTCAATCCCCTGACAAAAAAAGCATTCCCTTTCAGCTTATTGTAAAGTTGTTCTGTGAAAGCGCGATCGCACATTTTTTCCGGCAATTTTTCATCCGAACCATAAACACAACTTCGGTAAACCACAATATCCCCAACAGAATAGCGCGATGTCAGACTACCGCATAAACCCATCAGCAAAACTCTGGGTTGCTGATGATTAAACAAATATCCCGCTTTTTGCCATTCTTCCAGATATTTGGTAATAGGCTTAACACCAACCGGAATCGGAAAAATCGGCGGTTTGCTGCCATTAACGCGGCTTAAACCTCGACAAACAGACTTATACTCCGCTCCTTGAGGAACCAAAATGGCATCAATATTCATTGGTGATTTGGGAAAAGGTGATTGGGGAAAAGGTAAGTAGGTGGGTGTAAATAAACTGAACTTTCAGAAACCGGGTTTCTAAGCCATTTCTTTGTAGGTTGGGTTGAGGCTGGTATTAGGTACGTTGTTGCGCTTTAGCGCTCTTATCCCAGTTGTAATAAGAGCGCTAAAGCGCAACAACGTACCCGGAAAGCAAGTAACTAGCAACTTGAGCTATTACCCACTATCCCAAATTGGGACTTTCCACTGTACTAGGATTCCGCTTAGGCAAAAGTTTGATCATGCCAAAAGCAGTTTTGGCAACTTTCGGCAAAAATTCAGGACGCAGCAACCTGGGGTCGTAAACGCTCATCCGCCGATCATTTTCCTGAATGCAAGTTGAGAGAAAGTTCTCCAGCGTCAAATCAATAGTAACTGCACCCGCTCCACTGGCTGTAAAACCTTGACCGCTGCCTTTTTTCTCGCCCTTAAAACTATCTAACCGATTACGGAGAGCGCCGGTATAATTCCAGAGAGAATGTGCATCCCGCAGCGCTTTCGCTCCTCGACCCTCATTCACCAACTTATAAGCCACCCAATTGACGAAAAATACCATGTGGCGGGCTTCTTCATTAATAACGGGATCGAAAATAGTGAAGAATTGATCGGGTAAAAGACCAGACGGACGAGCGATCGCAAATAACCCAAAAGCAAAGAACGAGTCGAAGCACTCCCCATAGCCAAATTCGACAAAAGCTGACTCAATACGATCGGGAATCGGTTTAGGAGGGTGCAGCTTGGTGTCAATACCGTAATGGTCGATCAAAAACTGGATCAGACGAGAGTGGCGCGACTCCTCCATACCCTGAAGTGCGATCGCATCTCGCAACATCGGATCGTTCACCTTCTGGGCAAATGCGTTAAGCATAAATCCCGCATTACTCTCAGTGTTCAGCGCCTCCTCCCAGAAAGGAATACCGCGCAGTCGTTCCAGCTGAGCTACGTCAAGTTTGGGCCAAGGTAGTTGCTCCGGTTCATACTTTAGATGGCTTTCCATAAAGCTTTGACAGAACAACTGCTTGTGCGCCTCAGATCCGATTTTCATTCGTCACTCCCATTACACGAAAGATTTTCAGTAAAACTGCCAGGCCCTTAGAAACCCGGTTTCGCAGGAGTTACCGGGTTTCTGGGAGTTCAGTTTATTTACGCCCACCTACTTAGCAGCGATGCAAACACCACTTTTCTAGAGAAAAACATCCCACGAGCTAAACCGTCAAGGGAAATTCGATAATACTACTCCACTTAACAAAGTGTCACGAAGCTAGTATGGGGAAGTAAGCAGTGGTTGTAAGGTTTTAACCTGTGGGCTAATTCTGAGAACATGATCGAGCCAAATCGCCGCAAAACACCTCTACGAGAACGCTTCAACATTTCCAGGTTAGCGATCGCGCATCCGTGGCTGACCTTGAGTTTTTGGATGGCGGTAATAGTGGCTGGGCTTCTGGCTTTCAGTTCCCTCAAGTATGCCCTATTCCCCGATATTACCTTTCCAGTGGTAATCGTGAATGCCACAGCACCATTCACAGATACCCTGGAAACAGAGGCAAAACTTACCAAACCGATCGAGCAGTCCCTCAGCTCGATTCCAAGAGTCGGTGGTTCGCGTTCCTCCACCTATCCCAACCAAACAGTAATTAGCCTATCCTTCCCAGTTGGGTCAAACTTGGAGGAATCCAGTCGTCAAGTCGAAACAAAACTTGGTCAATTGACTCTTCCCCAAGGATCGACCTACAAAGTTATTCCCCTCAACCTCAACGAGTCAGCCGCCGTCAGCTACGTTATCGAAAGTTCATCCAAAAATCTAGCTGAATTAACCACAATAGCGCAACAGCAGATCGTACCCTCGATCGCAAAAGTGCGGGGCGTGCTGAAAGTAACGCTCTTGGGCGCTACTGAGTCAGCAGAGGGGCAGAGGGGCAGAGGGGCAGAGGAACAAAACACATTAGTGCGATTCAACGGGGAAAACGTCTTAGCTTTCCAGGTAATCAAAAAAGGCGACGCCAACACCCTGGAAGTAGTCTCCAAAGTCGAGAAAAGAGTAGCTCGTTTGCAGTCAAATTTACCTGAAGTGCAATTAATCTTAGCTGCAACTCAGGCAGAATATATTCGATCGGCTACTCAAGCAACCATCGATGCTTTGCTTGAGGCAGTTTTGCTGTCAGTTATAGTTATATTTCCGTTTTTGTGGAATTGGCGAGCAACTTTCATATCCGCATTGGCGATTCCCACATCCCTTTTGGGAACGTTCATCGTCATGGCTATCTACGGCTTCAACTTGGAGACAATCACGCTGTTAGCCTTAGCTTTAGTCATCGGTAGCGTGATCGATGATGCGATCGTTGATGTAGAAAATATCATCCGCCACATTGATGAAGGAGAAAATCCTCGTCAAGCTGCTATTCACGCCACCAATGAGGTGGGACTGACAGTTGTAGCGTCAACGTTAACAGCTGTAGCGGTTTTTCTGCCGATCGCGTTGATGAGTGGGACAATCGGCCAATTTTTCAAGCCCTTCGGCATCACCGTCTCAGCAGCAATGCTCACCTCAATGCTGGTTGCTAGGACATTATCCCCCGTTTTGGCTGTATTTTGGCTAAAACCCAAACCCTCAAAATTCGCTACCAAAGCAAATAATAGTTGGTCACATTTTGCCCAAGGTTATCGGAACTTGTTGAGTTGGTCGCTCAAGCACAGGATGATAGTAATAGCGTTAGCTGTGGCTAGCTTCATTGCTGGGATAGCACTAATTCCGCTGATTCCGAAAGGATTTATTCCCAAACTCGATCGCGGAGAGTTCAACATTACTTATAGAACTCCCATATCCGCAACTGCATATCTACCGGAATGGTTAAAATCCTCTGCCGGAGTAGAGACTGACCCTTTGAAAGAATCTCTCGATGTTGCTAAGCAACTAGAAAAGGTAGTGCTGAAATCTCCAGAGGTGCAAACGGTATTTACAGTAGTGGGTTCTCGCCAAGGTGAGGCGAATCGAGGCAATATCTATGTAGAACTGAAAAGCGATCGCAAACTTCATACCGCCGAAGTACAAGATCGAATTCGCCAGCAATTGCCCAATCTGCCAGGAGTCACCACCAGCGTAGAAGATATTCAATTCGTCGAAACCGGCGGCGGCGCTCAAAAACCCCTCCAACTTGCCCTCGTAGGCGATGATATCCAAGCTTTAAGCAATGCAGTTAAAAAGATCGAAGCTCGTATCCAGAATATACCGGGTTTCGTCGATGTCACGATCGCAGGTGAAACAAATGAAGACGGTAACGTCTTTGAGATCGAACGTCGCGGACGTAAACGGGCAGCTTATATTAGTGCTAACCTCAGCCAAGACTTAACTATAGGAAAAGCTACCGATATCATCGTCGCTGAAGCTAATCGGGTTTTACCCCCAGGTATTTCTCTGGATTTGGGAGGAGATTCTGCCCGTAGCAATGAGGTATTCACTAGCTTCGGAACCACTCTGAGTTTGTCGGCGGTGTGCATTTTGGTTGTGCTGATTTTCCTGTTCAAAAGCTGGATAGATCCCCTAGTTATTTGCTTGTCTTTGCCTTTAGGATTGGTGGGAGCAATGGTGGCGTTACTTGTCACCAAAAGCGACTTTGGTATGATTTCCCTAATCGGCTTTGTCTTTTTGTTGGGTTTGACAAATAAAAATGCGATCTTGCTTGTGGATTACATCAAGCAGCTACGCAGTTCCGGTTTAGACCGGACAGAGGCTATCCTTAGAGCAGGGCCAGTGCGCCTCAGACCGATCGTGATGACTACCGCTTCGACTATTTTAGGGATGATACCCCTGGCTTTGGGTTTGGGGGCGGGTTCCGAGGTGCGAAGTCCGATGGCTATAGCTATTGCTGGCGGTTTGGTAACTTCCACCCTTTTGAGCTTGATCGTCGTTCCCGTAGTCTACGATATTCTGGATGATTTGCGATCGCGCAAGCGATTTTAGATTTGGTTAACTGACAACTAACCACTGACAACTGACAACTAACCACTGACAACTGACCACTGACAACTGACCACTGACCAATGACCAAAACAGCTTTTGTTACAGGCGGTACAGGCTTCATAGGGGCCAACTTGGTACGCTTGCTAGTAAAGGAAGGATACGCAGTTAGGGCGTTAGTCCGTCCATCCAGTCGTCTGGATAATATACAAAATCTAGACATAGAAATCGTCAAAGGCGATTTGAACGACCCAGATTTGTGGAAGCAAATGCTTGGTTGTCAGGTACTATTTCACGTAGCCGCGCATTATTCGCTTTGGCAAGCCGATCGAGATTTACTTTATTGCCAAAATGTGCTAGGAACGCGGAATGTGCTAGCAGCAGCTCGTCAAGCAAAGATCGATCGCACAATTTACACCAGTTCGGTAGCAGCGATTGGGGTAAAAGAGGGAGGCGTCGCAGATGAAACCTATCAAAGTGCGATCGACAAACTCATCGGTCACTACAAAAAGTCTAAATATCTAGCCGAACAGGTAGCAATGCAAGCCGTTAAGGATGGTCAAGATGTCGTAATTGTCAACCCTTCCAGTCCGATCGGCCCTTTCGATATCAAGCCTACTCCCACTGGAGATATTATATTACGTTTCCTGCGTCGGCAAATGCCGTTTTACTTGAACACAGGATTAAATTTTATTGATGTGCGGGATGTGGCACGCGGGCATTTGCTAGCCTTGGAGAAGGGTAAAACAGGCGATCGTTACATTCTCGGCAATCAAAACATTACCCTGAAAGAAATACTCGATCGACTTGCCGAAATTACAGGTTTGCCAGCACCTCAAAACACCGTCCCCGCCTGGTTGCCCTTAAGTGTAGCCTGGATTGACGAGAACATTCTCGCACCTTTAGGCAAAGCGCCTTCCGTTCCTTTGGATGGCGTTCGGATGGCAACACAAACCATGTATTACGATCCATCAAAAGCTGTTAGAGAATTAGGTTTACCTCAGACTCCCATTGAGACAGCTTTAAAAGATGCCGTAGCCTGGTTTAGGAATAATTTTGAATCCTGAATTAATTTAAAAGATTCAATCTTTCTAGACTATATGCCTCGTATGAGTTTATTAAAAATGTGGCATGACAATATTCAAAATTAAACTTTTAGCTGCTTTGTTAATGGTAATAGACCATGTGGGAGTAGTCTTTTTTCCAAAAATAGTTGTTTTAAGAATTATAGGAAGATTAAGCTTTCCGCTGTTTGCATGGCTGATTGGACAAGGAGAAAAATACACTAGAAATTTTAATATTTATCTTCTAAGGCTGATTATATTTGGCTTGGCAAGCCAACCAATATATTATTTACTTTTTCAATCTTTACGACCAAATATTTTAGCAACATTAGCCCTTGGATTACTAGGTATCAGGTTAGATAAATTAACAAATCTTGAAATTGTATTTACCTTAATTTGTGCAATTATAGCTCAATTGATTGACGCTGAATATGGCGTTTATGGAATATTAGTAATATTTTTATTATCTAAATTTAATTTTAACAGTATTCCTTGGTGGATAACATGGATAAGTCTTAATTTATTAACTTTACATTTTTCAAGTTACCAAATTTATGCCCTATTGACGCCTCTGATAATCGCCCTATATAACGGCGAACAAGGACAGAAAGCAAAATGGTTTTATTTTTTCTATCCTCTTCATATTGCCGCTCTTTTCCTCATAAAAATATTTATCTTATCAAGTTTGTACTGAAAATTCCCCTGGATCGATTCCCCCATTTACCCAAGCGATTGCCTCTCTTGCAGATGTTAAATCGGGTGGGACGCGCAAAACATGAATAAATCCCGTGCTGGGACAGGTCATCTTTAATAAATGAATTGGTTCTACATCCACATCATTACCAATTTTTAATAAAGTGTATTCCTGCCAAGAATCCAATTCCTCAACTTGCAATTGTTGGCTGATACGTGCGTAGCCAATACCCTGAATTAGCACTCGCCGCAGTTCCGCGTTATCTTCTTCTAAAAGCCATTCCGGTTGCCATTGGTGCGGATGAAATTGACCGTATTTTTTAGGCAATCTGACGCCGTGATAGGCGTAGACGCTGAAGCCGTCAGCAAACTGGATAGCGGGAGATCCTTCTGCGTGTAGGCGTTGTTGATGATCGAAAGAGAGGATGCGGGGCCGATCGCACACATAGCAAATCTTTTCGTATGGTAAAATCCAACCACAATCGCCAACTAGCGCCTGAAATATTTGCCACTCTCTTGGCAAGTAAGCACAATTTAAAACAGCAATACAAAAATCATACAAACTGCCAGCACAAGCCCATACTTCCGCGCAAATGCTAACAAAATTAAACTGATGATTCGCCAGTTGATTCTCCAATTGTCTCCATAGTTGGTTCCACAATTGCCTTTCCAGTTCGCTCGACAGATAGCTTGTCAGTTCGCTCCACAGTTCACCTTCAACTCGACTCACCATTTGGCTCCACAGTAAGCTTTCCAGTTGGCTTGTCAGTCGGCTCGCCAGTTGGTTTCCTGCTTGATTTCCAAAAGTTTTCCCAGCTGCAAAAGGGCTATCGCAGAAAATAATCTCAGGCTCTTGATAGCCAATTAGCTGGTAAACTACTTTTATCGCATCTGCTGCTTTTTGACGATCGATCGGCTTTGTAGAAAGCGCTATGTTTCGCCACTTTTCCCGATAAACTGGAATTAGCGCTTCTTGCTCAAAAGTAAGGTTTTCAATCTTCGTTTGCGACATATTCTCGCTCAAAGTTAATGGAAATAGCGATGAACCATGAACTATAAACAAGCATACCGATGCAACCAAATTATCACACTTCTGGTTCAATTCCAGCAGAGCGCAACTGCGATCGCAACTGCTCAAGCTGTAATTCTGCTCGTTGGGCTCTTTGCCGTTCTAACTCCGCTCTTTGGCTTTCTAATTCCGCTCTTTGGCTTTCTAACTCCGCTCTTTCATCTCCAGTTAGCAACAAATTCCCTTCACTATCCCACCAACGGAGCCAGGGTAATTCCATATTTTGATAGCGTCCTTGCCAAATTCCCAACTCCACCCCTAAAGGCGTAATCGGATAGTGACCCCGATCGTTTTCTACCACTAACTGATATTCACCCTCCATTAAATGATAGACTTCCACCCGTGCGCGGCTGACTTCATAAATTCCGTAAAATGCCGGACGAATGACATTTTCATAAATCCAAAATTTACCAGGTTTAACATCCTCTTGACCGGAGCGCGATAAGGGCGTTCTGTCTCGTTCCTCTGACCCATCTCCCGATACAAATTCTAATACAATTAATGGCGATATCAGTTCTTGCCACAACACATAAGAACGGCGCACTATTCCGTTAAGAGTTGCTGGCACATTAGGGACAAAAAACCAGTCTGGCGATTCGGCTCCTCGTTCTGGGGGATCGGTTAAACGCCAATAAATTCCGCAATCCTGACCGATACAATAATTACCGTCGGGATGCCTTTGCTGGAGAGAGGGGGTAATTGAATCTGTTAACAGGATGCTTTGAGGATGTTCTTGAAAATTTTTCACAAATGTTCCGTCTGACTCCGGTAACTGAGTGTGGTCGGGTAAAGCTGTAAGAATAGTTGGGGGATTTGTTGTGGAAGTCATGGCACTCAATATAGCAACGCAATTGGGATTAAAGCAGGTTTTCTAGGCGGTTTAAATCTATAAAATTTATTTCATGTTCATCTATTATATATTCTTTCGGCATAAGCGATGGCACCGTCAGCATCTTGGTAAAACTGTCACTCACCCTCACCCGATCGTCATATCAGTTACGCTAAACTACGCAAAACACCGATCGCGGTATTGGTTTGGTGAGAGGAGCGGAAATTAATGGCAATTAACTTACTACAAGCGCTGGAAGTAGGGAAATATATCGTCTCGCAGCGTCTTGCGGGTCGCAAACAATATCCCTTAGTCTTGATGTTGGAACCCTTGTTCCGGTGCAATCTTGCCTGTTCCGGTTGCGGAAAAATCCAGCACCCAGCAGAAATTCTCAAGCAAAACCTCACCCCCGAACAGTGCTTTGCCGCCGTCCAAGAGTGCGGGGCACCGATCGTCTCTATTCCTGGGGGAGAACCGCTGCTTCATCCACAAATTGATGAAATTGTCAAGGGTTTGGTAGAGCGGAAAAAGTTTGTTTATCTCTGCACCAATGGCTTATTGCTGGAAAAGAGTCTGGATAAATTTCAGCCTTCGCCCTACCTCACCTTCAGCGTCCACCTAGATGGGTTGCAGGAACTGCACGACAAATGCGTCGATCGCAAAGGCGTTTTCGATACAGCCGTCAAAGCGATTCGCGCCGCCAAAGCCAGAGAATTTCGAGTAACGACCAACACCACCGTCTTCGAGGGAACAGACCCCAAAGAAATGCAAGATTTCTTTGACTTCATCGCCACGCTGAATATCGATGGCATGATGATTTCTCCAGGCTACAGCTACGAGTGGGCACCCGATCGCAATCATTTTCTGCAACGGGAACAGACCAAAGCGCTTTTCCGAGAAATCCTCGCCCCATACAAAGCACGCCAGAAAAGCTGGAACTTCAACCACAACCCACTTTTTCTAGATTTTCTCACCGGCGAGAAAGATTACGAATGCACGCCTTGGGGGAGTCCCAGCTACAGCGTTCTCGGTTGGCAAAAACCCTGCTATCTTCTCAACGAAGGTCATTACGCCAGCTTCAAGGAATTGCTGGAAAATACAGACTGGAGTAAGTACGGTCGCAGTAGCGGCAATCCCAAATGTGCAGATTGCATGGTACATTGCGGCTACGAACCTACAGCAGCAACGGATGCGATGCAGCCGAGTAATGTAGTTCGTGCGATCGGCAGCGTATTCGGGATGGTCAGTTAGTCATTAGTCATTAGAAATGTAGGTTGGGTTGAGCCATAGCGAAACCCAACAAACCGCAGAAAATTAATGTTGGGTTTCGTTACCTCAACCCAATTACCAATTTGATGATGTTCACTTTAGAGGGATGTAGCTTTTTGCTTGGATAAAGTGCGAGGAGAAAAGAAATAAAAATCTTCTTAAGTGAACAAAAACATAGCAACTCCGAAAGAGCCAAAAAGGAGCGACAATGAACATCAAAAAACTAATTTCTTCAATTGCCACTACTGCCTTTTTAGGTATAGGTTTCACAACAGTAAGTAGGACGGTATTGATAAACGCCGATGGGCCTGGCGGGTTTTGACTGGAGTTAAACTGTTTTATATCAAGCACTTTGGCTAAACCCGCCCCTACAAATCCACCTTCGTTTTTTCATCCCTACCTACTTACCAAATCCGCAACGATTACCCCCTTTATGTCGAGTAGAGACGTTTCATGAAACGTCTCTACAATGTTTAGGCCAATAATAGCCCCTGACTTTCACTCTGAGATCGATCGGCCCAGAGGACAGGTAATATCCTTTTCTCCATCCCAATCTGTAAACGTATTTTCATCTTTGTAATGCCGAGGAGTTTGCAACATTAAGCGCCAAGCCTCTCCCGCATCCAATAAGTTGAAGCGGTCAGAATAGTGAATTTTTAGTAATTCTTGAACCAGTGGATAATAGTCAGAGTTTATTCCTGGAAAAATATGATGCTCCGTATGGTAAGAGAAATTTAAATGCAGCAAATCGAAGATTTTAGGAACCCTGATAGAAAGGCTATTAATCAGCGGATCGTTAACGCTGGTCATTCGAGAGAGCATATGATTTGTATAAACATAAAATATTGTGCCTGCATAGCCAATCCCAATCGGCAGAAAGTAGCTCAGCACAAGTTTTATGGGGTTAAATTCCAGGTAAGCTAAAATGCTCAAATGAATCATTAAGATTATTAAAAATTCACCGGCGATCGCTCGACGTTCCTTACTATTAACGGTAAATGCAGCCTGAACATAATCAACTGATTCGCTATTAAACAACAGCACAGAAGTCAAATTGCGGAAAGTCTGTACTCCCCATGCTGAAGTCATTCCCACTGTCAACCAGAAAGGTTTGACTTCCGACGAAGGCACAAACAAATTCTGAATCCATTTGCCCCAAGTCTTAGGTTGTTGGTATAAGTAATTGCGATCGGGATCTTTTAAGGAATTAGTTTTATTGTGATGTTCTCGGTTATGAACTGCTTTCCACAATGTCGGTGGCATCCACCCCAATGTTAGTCCTAACAAGCTAATAATACGCATCGCACGGACGTTTCTAATCGCGCTTCCGTGCATCAGGTCATGTGAGCTAAATAGCAGGACAATGACGCTATTGCCCATGATTATTGCGAAAGGTAAATACAACCACAAAAAATATACAGGCCAGCGATCTAACCCAGAGGCTATAGCCCAACCCAGTATCAAGATTACCAGATTAATCAACAGGATAACTAACTTACTACCATCAGGCGCAAACGCTTCAGCCGGAAGTAAAGGACGCAATGTCTTCGCGTATACACTTTGCGGAATCATTGCTTCCTCATTCACACTATTTATTAATTTTTGTAAACTAATCTCAGAATTGATCATGACTTCCTTGCTATTTTCTCTGTCTTTTGATAGATGCAATAACTATTATTTTAGGATGATAAATATAGTTATTGCATCTATCAAAAGGCTGAAATTTTCCGTGACAGCATTATACCACAATCTTCAATAACCATTAGACAAAGGATGTGACTATGACTTCTAGCACCATTTTGCAAGATATCGAAAAGTATATCCCAGTAGTAGGAAATGTAAATATCAAAAGCCCTCTAGCCTACAAAGCAACTCGTGGAGCAGCCTCTGTCGTCAACGCGGTGCAAATGGCCGTTGGAGAGGCTTATATTAACGGATTGGAAGTTCCCGATCCCGTCCTAGAAGGTATGTTCAATACCTTTATGCCCATCTTCTTTCGCTATTTTCCCTCTCTGCTTGCACCTTATGAATGGGTATTAACAGAAACCGATCGCATTGCCGAAGGTTCGCGGGATTTGATGAAGATTCAGTATGACTTGCCTCAAGATATGCTCAATCAGATGTTAGGCGATGGGAAAGTCATTTATCCTAAGTATAGCATGGGATTGTGGGAAAAAGGAGCAACTAACCTAGAGCAATCCCAGATGCAGATGATTGATGATGTGATTGAAAAGCTAGATATTAAAGACGGCGACCAGATCTTAGACTTTGGTTGCGGTTGGGGTTGCGTGCCAAATTACATTCTTTCCAAGTTCCCCAATGTCCGGTTTACAGGAATTAATTTGAGCAAGTACCAGTGCGAATATATGCGCCAGAAGATGCAAGATCCTGAAAGCTATCTGAGTTCAGGTCGCTTCACCTTGTTTGAGGGAGACTTAAATGATGCCAAATTTGAGACTAAATTTGACAAAATTCTTTCCATAGGCGTTTTCTGTCATGTTGGTAATTTAACAAATGCCTTTCAAAAGTTAGCTTCTTTTCTCAAGGATAACGGTAAGGTCTTTATTCACATCATCACGGTACGTACTCCCAATAATATATCCAGCGCTTACACGCACAAATATATTTTTCCTTACGGTCGTTACTGGAATTTTGATGCGGTTCCCAGCCATAACAAGGATCTGAAGACTGTGAACCGATGGTATCTCAATGGCACAAATTACTCTCAGACATTTGCCAATTGGCTAAAGAACTTTGATGACAACCAAGAAACAGTAAAAACATTAGATTATGGCATGGATTATGCCAAGTTTCGCCGGATTTGGCGATTTTATTTGATTTGGTTAGGGAGTAATTTTGCCAGTTGCAATGGTGAAATTAATGGAAACGGTCAATTTTTGATGGTTCATTCTTGATGAGAGGATTTTGGATCGAGCCCACGGATTCATCTGTGGGCTCGATCCTTGCTTTCTGGGTATGTTGTTGCGCTTTAGCGCTCTTATCCCAGTTGTAATAAGAGCGCTAAAGCGCAACAACGTACCTAAGTAGCAACTTGCGTTATCTAGAAGCGGTTTTGAGGAGAGATAGCTGGGGCTGCCGCACTTTTTGAGAGTAGAAAGAAGCAGATTCTTCACCTTTGGCACACTGCCTAGTAAACTCAATCAAGTGATGAGCTACTAACCCAATATGAATTAACGTTTCTATTTTACCAGCTTTCAATATCGGTGAAGCCATATTCCAGAAAGTTTTGCGGTAACTACCAAACACACCTACCCTGAGCAGGATTTTACTCAACATAGTCAAACCCTTGCGAATATTCTCCTTAGAAGCACGCTGCGGACTGTTGGGAACCTGAATGCGGTTCGGGAAAGTATGTTCGGTGTTGTAAGCGAACCGTTGATATAAAAATTCTGGTTCGTAGGCAGTTGTAATGCAGCGACGCCACATTTCTACTACCTCTTCGTAAGGCATTAGAAACTCAACATTTGATTCGCGATTCTCATCAAAAACTAATCTGCCTTCTTTTTGTAACCTATCCCACAATGCTGTTCTTGGTAAGGCGTACAGCAGATTAATCGTCAGCATGGGAATGTTAGATAAACGAATAAATTCGATAATTCTGTCTGCTGTATCTGGCGTATCTGTATCTAATCCGATGATAATTCCCGATACCACTTCCATGCCGTAGCTGTTCAAAGTTTTAATCGCTTCCAAAATCGGCATACTGAGGTTGTGATCTTTGGACATAGCATGGAGTGCTTGGGGTTCAGGGGTTTCTATGCCGCAAAAAACTGTACCGAAATATGCTTCGCGCATCATCTCTAAAAGCTTGGGACTTTGCGCTATATTTAGGGTAGCTTCGCAGGCAAATTGAACGGGATAGCCATTGCGCTTTTGCCACTCGATCAAGTGAGGTAACAGCTGCATGGCGGCGCGGCGATCGCCTACAAAATTGTCGTCTACAAAATACACTGCGCCGGGATTACCCGATTTCAGCATTTCATCCAGTTCGGCTAACACCTGTTCTGGAGTTTTCATGCGCGGATTGCGACCGTAAAGTGTGGGAATATCGCAAAATTCGCACCGATAAGGACAACCGCTGGAAAATTGTACGCTGCCAATAAAATATTTATTGATGTTGAGCAAATGATAAGCTGGAATAGGAAATTCGCTGAGGGGTAAACGTTCCTTGGTTTCAAAGCGAATTTGCTTTTCGGGGCGTTCTTTGTGTTCGTCAAGATATTCGATCGTGCGATCGGTTGCATCTCCCAACTCACCCAGGTGTAAGATATCAAAATCTGGGTAATATTCAGGACAACCCGACACAGACGGGCCACCGATCAGTGTAATTTTGCCTTCTCTGTGGGCGATTTCGTTAATTTTATTCAACTGTGGGCGCTGAATGTGCATTCCGCTGGCAATCACCACATCTGCCCACTTGTAATCGGACTTTTTTGCCGGATGCACATTTTCATCAACAAAGCGGATTTCCCACTCTTTTGGTAAATAAGCAGCTACAACCAGAATACCTTGGGGAGGCATAAAAGCTTTGACACCCCTCATCAGGGGGTAAGCGTGCTGAAAAGTGCCAAACGAGGGGCTGTACTTAGGAAAAACGCAGAGGATGCGACGATGATTGCGAGGTACGTAGTGCTTTCTGCCTGTGGTTATTTCGGGAACAGGTTGGTCTACAGATTTGAGTTTAGCAGTCATTCAGAACTTCTCCTCACAAATTTAAATTTGATGCTAGTTATATAGCAATTTTGGTTGAGTTGTGCAATTTTTTAACGAACCGCAGAGAGAACAGAGAAGATTTCACGAGTCATTTAAGATTGCTATAGTTACAGGATCGTCAGAAAGTACCACTAGCTTACCGCCTTTTGTAAGCTTGAGTCTCCGACCGCGCCAGGAGAATGTGTTTCCGACAAAGCTATAACACCACAGCAGGAAGCGGGTGTGGTCTGCTAAAGGCACTAGCCAGAGAAATTTTTTGGTAATGCCGTCATCGAGGCAATTGACCCCTACTATCCATGCCATGATCAAACGGGTTGTCCAGGCTAGGGCAAATGCAGCCCAACCTAGTATGGCCCCGCCTGTGGCAATTAAAAATAACGAGCTGGTGACTGTACCGTAGGTAAAGATTAGTCCTAAATAGCCCCAAGGTCGAGAAACTCGCGTGCAGCAATTCCACCTTGTCTGACGATCGATTAAATCAATAAAGTTTTCTGTGGTAATCAGATGATCGATAATATAGTCGGAAAGCACGACTTTGTAGCCTGCTTGGGCGGGTAGGTAGCCCAGTTGGAAATCGTCCGCTAGATAATCGGCGATCGCCAGAAATCCTCCCACTGCTTCGAGGACGGTTTTGCGGATGACAATGGTTGGGCCGAGGGCGAATTTCATTCCCTCCAGTTTCCTGGCCACTAAAATGCTAGGATGATATTCGGTAGAAATCCCGATCGCTTCCAGGATTGCCACCCACCCTCTAACTAGGGGACGGTACAAACAGGTGACGACACCCACAGATGGGTCGCGCATGGGCTGGATGACTCGCCTCAAATAGTTTGACCCCACGCGAACGTCGCTATCTGCAAGCAGCAGGATCGAATACTTGGCTTTGGCTTGTGCGTTGGCTAGATTGCTAACTTTAAGATTAGTGCCGATCGCGCGATCGCTTACCACCAGACAAATATCAATCTCTGGAAAGTCGGAGATGATTTTCTTGACCACTTCCACACTAGGGTCGCCTTCATCTAGCACGCCGAAGATGATTTGGTACTCTGGGTAGTCTTGTTGGCAGAATGAGGCGAAGTTTTCGTAGGTATCGATGTCCAGCCCGCAAATCGGCTTCAGGATACTGATGGGTGGCTGAAAGTCGCGATCGATCTTCGTTGGATGTGAAAAAAACTCGATCGCCGCATAAATCCCATAACAATAATACGATATTGCCGACAGGCACAGAATCAGGAGCAGAAAGTAGTACCCAGTGCCTATCAATATCGATACTTGGTGCAGATAGTTGCTAAAAGTAGATGTCATCCCTAATTTTCACTTTGGTTGTCTCGCCCATGCCTCAACTTGATGCAAAATTTCAACATACTAAATCATATCATGTCCGGACTAAAACTTCTTAGGTATGTTGTTGCGCTTCAGCGCTCTTTAAGATAGCACCCAAACGCAACAACATACCAAATATTTAACTATGGCTAATCGACCGGACACGATATCACTTCTTAAAAAACTTCCATTTGACCGTTTTTGCCAACGTTCTCGGTACACCATACAACTTTTCGAGAAACAGATTCCATAAATATCCATACTGGGGATATTGTTTAACCAAAAGTGCATCTGAAATCACATGAAATCTGGGTGGTTTCAATCCTGGTGGCTTATCAATATATCGGATTTGTTCTGGCTTTGGCATCCAATGACCGATAATAGCATCCTTCTCAAAAAATTTAGCCTGCACGAATAAACCTAATAACCTATCAAAACCTGTTGATGGTATCCATGTTATGGCCCCCAACACTTTTGTAGCCTGGGATAAATCTGTCAGCGCTTTTTGAACTAGCTCATTTTTCCAAACGATATTATTGAAATTTTCAAAATGGTATCCCAAATTATCTTTTCGGCCTGTAAAAGGCAATACTGCATATCGAAAATCAAATTGTTTATCTAAAGGAACAACTGGAATTTCTAACAATCCCGTATAATTGCCTTCCTGATAAGGATAGGGATTTTCTGGTGTCTTCTTGCAGATATCTAGTTGAGCAACATCAGGAATTTCTCCCCAGTCCTTTTTAATTCGTTCCTCATCCTTAAAATCAATATTCTCTTTTTTTAATCTTAAAATCCAACTTTCAGGAAATCTCTTAAAATATTCACCTGTCAAATTTTCGATATCGGGATGTACAAAATCATCATCATCTAAAGCGAGAACATATTCGCCAGAAGCATTTAGCAACCCCACAAACCTTTGCATCATCTCCCCTTTGTAGGGGCTAGTTAAAATTTTGACTCTAGGGTCATCTACAGGTCGGATTGGGATGTTTGGGTAATAAACTAAAACAAATTCAACATTACCCTTTACCTTTAATAACCGATCCAGCCAATATTCTGAATATTTTCCTGTAGTAGGAGTGACTATAGAGAGGATAACTTTGTCTTTCATTTGGCACAATCCTAACTAGCAATTTATAATTTTAGATTAGCTTGGCGTTCGCACTGTTTGACGGTGAAACCTTGCAGCTGCGAAGCTTCTAAGTCTACGTCGGAAAGCCCGATCGATTCCGAACATTTGGGCGAGTAAAATTGACTGAGGACAGCCCATAATAAACTCCGAGTTAAGCCCCATGCAGTTTTGATGAATGACTCGCGATTACCGGGAATCCCCTCTTCTTTAACTATATCTGGTTCTACCCAAATTCCATGCGCTCCTAAAATAATTTGAGCCATCCACTTTGCCCTTGGCAAATGTGTAGGGGAAGTGATTAGTTTAACTTTATGAATTTGCCACTGGGTGAGGATTGGCAGACTGAAGTAAAAGTTGCCAAAAGTGGTATCTGCACACTTTTCTAACAAGACATTTTGCAGGGGAGCATTTGCACGTCGAAAAATGAGCAAAATGCAGGGATCGTTTGAGCCTCCAGAAATCAGAATTGGAATTTGCGGATATTGTTTTGCTAACTCGGCGACGTAGATTTCTCTGGTGATGCTTCCTCCTAATACGAGAATGGCATCCACTGGCTTCTGCGATGCTTTCTGCAAAATCATACCGTTATTTATGAGCCAAATTCCCAGGATGATGAACAAGCAGCTTAGTCCTACCAAAAGAAATCGATTGCGAATCAGAGGCAATAAATACTGGCGAACTGAGACAAGCGAGCTAAATTGGGTTGGTCTCTTTTTAGGCTGCATAGGAATTTGGGAGACTGGGGCTCATTCTTTACATTTTGCCTTAATGTCCTGCCGATGTGGTGTTAAGCTGGGTGACAAGATGAAGCAGTTCTGGTAAAATCAGTTGTTGTACAGCGAGTTTGACCGCATTGGTAGAACCGGGGACAGAGAAAACCAGCTTATTTTTATAAATACCAGCGACTGCCCTAGATGCGATCGCTCTTGCCCCAATTTCCTGATAACTCAGCCAGCGAAACAACTCCCCGAAACCGGGCAGAGTTTTTTCCAGCAGTTGTTCTAGAGCATCGTAAGTGGTATCTCTTGGCGCGATACCAGTACCGCCGTTGAAAATCAAAGCGTGCAAATCTGAGCGAGTGCCCAAGCTTTGCATCTGTTCCTGAATTTGCGCTGGTTCATCTTTGAGAATAGCGTAAGCTCCCACCGCGTGACCGGAGTCGAGGAGTAACTGTTTAATCAGCTGACCGCTGCGATCGGTTTCTGGAGTGCGCGTATCGCTGACAGTAATAACAGCGCAACTTACAGTTATTTTAGCTGGATCGGGATGAGGAAGATGAGTCATAAATATTTTTTGTGATTAGTCATTAGTCATCAGTTACTTGTCTTTTTGTTCCTAGTTGATGGTTCATAGCAATGACCAATGACCAATGACCAATGACCAATGACCAATGACCAATGACCATTAAGACTTCGTAAATCCTAAACCATGCTCTTCGGCATAGCGATTCATAAAGCGGATAAATCGATCCCATTCAGCAGCGGTCTTCATGCCATAAAACACTTCTAGTGCGTCTGGCTTACCATTGATAAATTTAGCTTTCACATCTCGGATAGTGAGTTCGCCTTCTTCATCAATCAGGTACATCCCGGTAATGTCTTCCGTGCTGCTGTTGCTTAAAGCCTTGGGATTTTTGAAATAAAACGTCGCCGTGCCGTTGCTGCCATCCGGCGAACGGGTGAGTCGAACATCGGGCACAACATCTTCATCGAAACCTTTGGAAAACTGAATTTGAGCCATGATAATTGCGATTCAACTTATATAACGGGTTTCTCACCATCTTCTGTTTAGATAGTGAGATAGTATTATGTCACCTTATCTTGTGTCGCCACAACTCTCGAAAAATTAGTTCAGCAAGGCGTCTGCTGGTAGCGTTCCTAGCGTGGCAAAGCACGCGACCTTTGACCTTCTTCTTGTTGGTAAAGGCATGGCTAACAAAATAAGTCCTCAGTTCAAGGCAGACATCAGTTTTGGGACAACTGTCACCTTTAGAGCTTTTGGGGTTTCCATCACTGGAGAGATCTTTCTCCAAGCCCTTCTCAATTCTGTGGTTGATGTATGACCACAAAATTGCACGGGCATCCGACGATCCTGTGTTACGGGCCGATCGGCCCGAAGATTTCCCAGAAGCTTTTTCAATTTTCCCTACGCCCTACGCCTGACGGAACCTGCGAAGCGCTCTATTTCTGGGTAAGGCTAGGTAATCCGCAAAGGGGTAGATCCGAACTAACAACCATCCCCTCTCTCTTTCTCCAAAATCAAAGCGGTCAAAAACTTTGTGGTACTCGGAAAACATGGGTTCGTTCAACAGCGGTAAAAATTCTCGCTCCACCAACGCCTCTGCAACGTGCCAGGAGCAAATCAGCTTGGCATACTGGCGAGTAAGCCCAGAGATTCCTGTTCCTTCACCTTCTATTGCATTTCTGTAGTGGTTCTCAAACCGAGTCCGAACGCTTAGTGGCATCTCCCATTGCCAATTGGCAACCCATGCCCAAAACGCTGGGGGGACATCTGGATCTAACTGACCGTTTGGGCGGCGGCTGTGAACATCTGACCTAGCTGGGTACTCGGACGCCCAGAAGAAATGTCAAATACAAATACTTCTTTCTTAGGCGCTGACGCGCTCCTCATCGCAAACAGGAGGCGATCGCGATGGGTTTTTGGCAGTTCCTACGATTTGTTCTGTGGGTAATAGCTGGGACTCGTCGTAGTATTCAAGCAGTAGCTCTATATCTTTTTCCCAGTTCGGATCGGAGGGGATGTCTTGGGCAGCCGGGATGTCGTCAGTGTCTTCGGGTTCATATTCTTCAGACAAATCTAGTTCCACATACCTGCGATCGATCAACTCCTCTAAAATTTCTTCCCTGGTTTTGCCTTCCTCTAGGGCTATCCTGCTAAGGCGTTGGTTCGATAAGTTTTTACTACTTTTCGTTTCCTCTCTTGTTGTTGCTTGGTTTGAAGGTCTAATTCTGCATCGACGGTACTTTTCACTAAATCGGTCGTGATAATACAGCTATTTTTCTCATCGGCATTTTTCAATGCTTGTTTCCAAAGATAATCGGCTGATGGCGCTGAGGGATTGATATCAAATGTACTGATATTCCCAAATTTATCTTTTGGAAGCATTTGGGCGATCGGGCGAATTTGGGATTCGCAAGTAGGCAGTCGATCGATTTTTTGTTGAATTAGTAAGTAAGCTGTTTGTGCAGCTTGGATTAACCGCAGACAGTAGTTATAGCTTTTTCCCAACCCCACGTGGGGGAAGTGTGGCGGTAAGAAAGTGAGGTGTTAGGATGCGATCGCGATCGCGATCGCTTGAATTAAATAAGTATGAGAATTCGTTACGGAGTGGGAACTGGGAACTGGGGACTGGGGACTGGGGACTGGTCACCGGCGCGATCGCTCCAGCATTCTTCAGGTATGCCACCCCATCACCATCACCGGCCCGATCGCATTCGTCAGCTAGTATCGCCACCTCATCACCGGCCCGATCGCATTCGTCAGCTAGTATCGCCACCTCATCACCGGCGCGATCGTATTCGTCAGGTCGTATCGCCACCTCATCAACCGTTCCCGGTTCGGCATATCCCAGCGGTATCTGGATGCGATCGTCTTCATCAAATTCCGCCTCCATCTGCGCGATCGCAATGTCGATATCATCCATCGGGTCAGCCTGAAAATCCAAAAACAGTTCCAACTGTCCGGATCTGTCTCAAGTGCTGGAACTTCTGTCTCAAGTCCTGGAACTTCTATCTCAAGTCCTGGAACTTCTATCTCAAGTCCTGGAACTTCTATCTCAAGTC
>CASBRD010000045.1 GCA_949128025.1 Oscillatoriales cyanobacterium PMM_0008
ATAAATTTTATTGCCGTAGGTTGGGTTGAACAGAGTGAAACCCAACTTTAGCTTTAAGTTCGGGTTGGGTTTCGTTCCTCAACCCAACCTACAGATATCATAAGTGATTAACCGGACATGATATTAAGCAGCAACCAAACCGTTATGCCTCAGCAAAGCTACCACACTCGGTTCCCTTCCTCGGAAAGCTTTAAACACTTCCATCGGGTGCAAACTACCACCAGAAGCTAACACCGTATCCCGGAATCGCAAACCAGTATTAGTTAAAGCTTTCTCATCTTCCAAACCTGCTTCTTCAAAAGCAGCAAAAGCATCTGCACTCAGTACTTCCGCCCACTTGTAACTGTAATAACCAGCTGCATAACCGCCAGCAAAGATATGCCCAAACGCACATAAGAAAGCGTCTTCTGGCAAAGGTGGCAAAATAGTAGTGGTTTTGGCAAGGCGGTTACGCACATCAGCGGGAGTTTCATCGCCACCAGGTTGATAGCGATGGTGCAATTCTATGTCAAGGCTGCTAAAGTGAATTTGCCGCAAAGTTGCACTGCCACTCATGTAATTGCGTGCAGCCAATAGCTTTTGATAATACTCTTCTGGCAGGGTTTCACCAGTTTCGTAATGCTTCGCCATGCCGAACAGTGTTTCCTGGTGATAGCACCAGTTTTCCATAAACTGGCTGGGCAATTCGACCGCATCCCACTCTATATTATTGATGCCTGATGCTCCGGGATAATCCACTTTGGTCAGCATATGTTGCAAGCCGTGACCGAATTCGTGGAACAATGTTTCCACTTCGCCAAAAGTCATTAGGCTAGGCTTATCATCGATCGGAGGAGTTTGGTTGCACACCAAATATGCTACTGGTAAGCGAGTAGTGGATGTGCCATCTTCGATGATTTTGGCGCGGACTATGCACTCATCCATCCAAGCACCGCCGCGTTTTTCGGCTGGACGACTGAAAGGATCTAAATAGAAGTATGCAATTGGTGTACCAGTTTCATCAGCAATTTGAAAATAACGCACATCTTCATGCCACACTGGCGCAGTACCATCGGCTGCGGTGATAGTGACGCCAAACAACCTTTTTGCTAATGAGAACAACCCATCTAAAACTTGGGGTAAGGGAAAATAAGGGCGCAATTCTTCTGCATTGAAGGCAAATTTTTCTTCCCGTTGGCGTTCTGACCAAAAGCTAACATCCCAGTGCTTCAAATCGCTACTTTCTTCAACACCTTTAGCAGCAGCAAAGGCTTTCAATTCTTCCAAATCTTTTGCAGCAGCATCGTAACTAACACGGCGCAGTTCTTCTAGCAAAGCTTCTACTGCTTCAACAGAAGGAGCCATTTTGCGGGCTAAGCTTAATTCAGCATAACTGTTAAAGCCGAGTAGTGCTGCTTTTTCTTTACGCAATTGTAAGATGCGATCGATCGACGGTTTGTTATCCAATTCCCCACTAGAAGCGCGGCTGATGAAAGCTTTATACAGCTTTTCGCGCAAATCGCGACGGGTGCTGTGCTGCATGAAAGGGCCATAACTGGGGAAATCTAAGGTGATCCGCCAAGGGCCATTCTCAGGGGTGGCGTTCTCTTCACCGGCTGCACGCGCCGATTGTGCTGCTAAACTCAGTAAGCTTGGGGGTAATCCTTCAACTTCCTCAAAGCTTGTCAGGGTAAGGCTAAAGGCTTTGGTGGCGTCGAGTACGTGGTTGGAAAATTTGGTGGAAAGTTCTGCTAGTTCCAGTTGAATGGCATTGAAACGCTCTTTCTGTTCGCCTGACAAACCTACGCCAGAAAGTTCTGCGTCTTTGATGGCAGTTTCCACAATGCGCTGTTGTGCTGGTTCTAGAGTATCCCAGCGATCGCTCCCACGCAATGCCTTAAAAGCGTCGTAGATAGGTTTGCTTTGGCTGAGCTTGTTGTAAAACTGCACCAGTTTTGGCTGCACAGTTTCGTGGGCAAGGCGCAGTTCGGGGCTATTCTTGACGCCCATCAAATGGCTCACCGCGCCCCAACTCCAGTTTAGGGGATCTTTCAGGCGATCTAGTGGCTCTACCAAACCGCTCCAAGTCGGCTCTAACTGAGCTGACAAGCTGTCCAGATCGGCGTCTAGTTTAGCCAGCAGCTGTTCAAAAGCAGGCACCACATACTCTGGCTTAATGGCTTCAAACGGGGGCAATCCTTTGCCAATTAGCAAGGGATTTTCAGTAATAGTAGCGTTTTCACTCATGTGTAGTTTTTCGGCGCGGTACTTCAGGATTCGTTCGAGATAAAAATAGTAGCTATTACTTATTATGGTCAATTGCGAGGACGCTGTGGAAATTCCATAGCCAGCCAAAAGCGATCTGGCGATCGCCTCTCTGGTTTCACGCGATCGCACTCTTCGATCTGAGCGATATTTTTTTAGACCCCAAGGCGCTGCATTATAATATAATTTTATTTTTCTGCAAGCTCGGCGGTCTTCTGATTTAGCTGACGAATGGGAATCTTAATAACGAACTCTGTGCCTTGTCCTATTTCGGAATTACACTCCAATTTACCGCCGTGTCTTTCGACTATAATCTGATAACTAATTGACAAACCCAAACCTGTACCTTTACCCACTTGTTTTGTTGTAAAAAATGGATCGAATATCTTTTGTTTTACTTCTGACTTCATTCCTGTCCCGTTGTCAGCAATCTTAATGACCGCGTAATCCCTATCTATTACTTCGGTGCGAATGCTAATCTTACTAACATTGTTTTGCATCTCTTGGGATGAACACTTTTTGTGGTAATCATCCATAGCATCGATCGCATTGCTGAGAATATTCATGAATACTTGGTTCATCGGGCCTGGATAACACTCCACTTTAGGCAGATCGCCGTATTTTTTGACAACTTCAATATTAGGCTGTCCCGGCTTAAATTTGAGGCGATTTTGCAAAATCAGCAGAGTGCTATCAATGCCTTCGTGGATATTAACAGGTTTCATCTCCGCTTCGTCAAGGCGCGAGAAATTCCGCAGCGATAAGACAATCTGACAAATCCGCTCAACACCAACTTTCATTGAAGACAGTATTTTCGGTAAATCCTCAACCAGAAAATCGAGTTCAATGGCGTCCATTTTCTCTTGAATCTGCGCGACTGGGTTAGGATAGTGTTGGTCGAAGAGTTTTAGCAACTCTAACAAGTCTTGAGTGTATTGATTGACGTAATTCAGGTTACCGTTGATAAAATTTACGGGGTTATTAATTTCGTGAGCGATGCCAGCAACCAGTAATCCCAAACTGGACATTTTTTCACTATGGACGAGTTGAGTATGGGTGCGCTGCAACTCATTTAAAGTTTGTTCTAATTTTGATGCTTGTTCTCTAAATCGAGTTTCCGATCGCCGCAATGCTTCCTCCGCCTGCTTGCGATCGGTAATGTTCTGAGTCATTACCATGCCAGCAAAAATTTCGTCGCGATCGTTTCTCAGCGGCAAAACGTGAGTATCGTAGATATAGTCGCCCCAAGGCAATTCGCAGACAGTTGTTGTTCCAGCTAATGCTCCCCGATACATTGGCTCTATTATTTCACAGAACTCAGGCGATAAACTCTCCCAAATTCTCTTCCCTTCCAATAACTCTTTAGAAATTCCTACGGCTCCTAAATCTGTACCTTCAACAAGGGTGTAGCGTAAGTCTCGATCGAACAAAAACACCGCGCCATTGGGTAAATTACGAGCAAGAGTGCGATATAATTCTTCGCTGTTTCGCAGTGCTTCTTCCACCTGTTTGCGTTCGGTAATGTCGGTTTGCACTCCGATGAAATGAGTCAATTTGCCAGTGCTAGAGCGCACGGGAGAAATTGCCAAATCGTTCCAAAAAACGCTGCCATCTTTACGGTAATTCTTAATCACAACCCGACATTCGCTTTCAGTACATAAAGCTTGACGAATTTTCTCCACAGCACCTTCTTCCGTATCGTCACCCTGCAAAAATCGACAGTTACGCCCAAGCACTTCATTCCGCGAATAGCCTGTCATCGTTTCAAAGGCAGGATTGCAGTGAACGATCGGATTTTCCGGTTTGGTTGCATCAATAATCAGGATGCCGGAACCAGCCGCTTCCATAGCTCGACTGTACAGCCTCAGCATCTCTTCTGTCTTTCTGCGATCGGTAATGTCGCGCAAGGAAACCAGATAGGCTACTTCCCCTTCCCATTCTGTTTCCACCACCCGCATTTCTGCCACAAGTTTTTCTTGGTCTTTGCGAATAACTTCTACTTGTGTTTGGACTACACAAATTCCCTGTGTAGCTGTTTCTCCAACTCCCGCAATAATTTCAGTGTCCAGCTCGCAAACTATCCCTTCAACCACAAGGCATCCGAAAAATTCTTTACCTAAAATTTCCTCCTCATCGCCGTTAAAAAGAGATTGAGCGCATGGGTTTACAAAACAGACAATGCCTTTTTGGTTGACTATCACTATGCCATCCGCACTCTTAGCGATCGCATTATGAAAGCGGGCTTCGCTGGCTTGCAACTCTCGCTCTAGCTTCTCTAGTTTTATTTGCATATCGTGCAGACTCCTCTCCTTAGAGCAAGAATAATCTATCTGTCCCGAAGTAGAACCCTCTCTATCTTTATAAGTCCTATATACTCGCAAGTAACTTTCTATGGATTTTTTAGATAGATAACCTTGCGATTGTTGACTTTTTGTTTTAGGTGCCATTTTTTTTGCTTGCTTGAGTCTTATGGTATCATTTTTTTTATTATCGGATATAAATATGCTTTATTAGCCTTAATAAAGAATGTCTTAACGATTTATACTAAAAAATAGTGTATATTTATGTTAAAAATGTAATAAATAAACATTCTAGGCGATTTAGATAAATTTGGCTCAAAAAAGTTGCATCTCCCAAAACCAAGCGCTATTAGGATCTTAACTAAGAAATGTGAAAAACTGGTGAAATTAAGCTACGCAAGGCGAGCCAGCAAACCTAGAGGCTGGCTTAGGCTTAAGCGCGGGGCAATAAAACCGTCTGGTGCAGCCAAAAAAACCCGGTTTCTAACTCCACTGGCAACTTCTCAAACACCCTTTATGCTTCCTTAAAAAACAATATTTAAATTTTACGCAAGAAGTATTATATTATACCTACATCTGGTACACCTTTTGATATACCAGATGAGGAGCAGTTACTCTCAGAGCTTTCGACTAGCTCAGTTATCTCGATTACACACGAAACTGTTCTACTGCTGCTCTAAAATGGATCGGCAAAACAGTATCGACATTTTCATGGGGGCGAGCAATAACATGGTAAGAGAGCAATAGCTTCTCTTCGGTATTGACTCGCCCTACGGACTCTACCCCAGCAGCAACAGAGGCTTGCACCTCAGAGACATCCCCTCGCACGATGACTGTGTAGCGAGCGCTACTAACCTTTTCTACATAGACCAGTGTCACGTTGGCCGCTTTAACCATCGCGTCTGCCACCGCTAGAGCGGGAGGAAGACCCTTCACTTCAACCATACCGACCGCTACGCCCATCCTTAATCTCCTGCAAGAATCCATTCGTGACACTAATTCTAGAATCTTACCCTTTTTTACAACAGAACCCGCCCAGCTTCCTTCCTGGGCGGTGTTTGTAAAGTATTGCTATTTTATGTAACATCAGTCACGATCCAATTTTGTACCTAAAGTAAGAGCGATCTGTTTCGGTAGTTAACCTATTTTTGACTTAGTGTTTACCGGAGGGAACGCATCATGGCGCTAGAGGACATTTTTAAAGGATTTAAAGATAGTGGAGTATACCTATTCAGAAAGAAACTTTAGCAGAACTCGTCACGCGGAGAACAGACTCTTGGTGAAAATCCTGCTTATACTTAGCGATAATCTCTTCAATTAACTGATTTTTAACTTCGCTGTTTTGGTACAGCAAAATAACTAACTTAGTTTTCTCTTTATTCAATTGGCCTTTTTTATTGAGATACTGTCCGTAGGCATCCAGCACAGTTAGTCCTTCCGGAAAGTGAGGTGTGATTACCCGCTGCAAAAACATCTGCCATTCAGCCTCGGAAATCTTTGCTCCTCCTGGTTTTGATAAGCCAAAATACAACTCATCGCGAGTAAGGATATTGCCGCCAGAGTCGGCTGTTGGCGTTTTGGGAGATTGAGGGCGAACATTTGGATGAGCGCTGGCAGGAATTAGCAAAAGTAGACCCACCAGCAAAAGACCGTTGAGACTTTTTGGCATTTGGGAATTGGTAAAGGCGCAAAACACCCCCCTCTCCACAGGCAAAGAGGGGGGTTGGGAGGTTAAACAATGAGGAATATCATTTTGATTAGTCTGGTTGTTTCAGTTCTTTGGTGTATGATTTTTTGACCTGACGGGACTCCAACCAGATGGGCACGAAAATCCAGGCAATTGCTAGCAGTAAAGCTACAACGGCAAATTCAGCGACCCAAGCGACTAATTTCTCTAGGGGAACGACTTGCCCAGCAAAAAATGATAAGGTTACCATCACCAATGCCCATGCGGTTGCCCCAGCAAAGTTATAAACCATAAACTTGAGGAAAGGCATTTCTGCAATTCCGGCCAATGGGCTGGCGAAAATCCGCAGCAGGGCAATGAATCGAGCGATAAAGACGGTTTTTCCGGAATTTTCGCTGAATTGCTGCTTAAGTTCTAAGAGTTTCTCTTCGCGCATCCGGAAGATTTTTCCTACACTCAATAGCAAAGGCCAGCCGCCATATCGGCCAATCCAATAGCCGCAGTTACCGCCGAGAAATGCACCTGCGATCGCACTACCCAATACAATCCAGTAGTTTAGCTTACCGCTCCCTGCCAAAAACCCCCCTGCTAGAGTAATCGTTTCCCCCGGCAAGGGAATTCCCAGATTTTCTAGCAAAATTCCCAGGAATACCGCCCAGTAGCCGTATTGATGGGCAATTTCCTGGATATTCTCTACGGATATAACTTCCAAAGACATTTACACCAGCCTTTACAAAGTTTAATACTTATTCTAATCTTGACGTAATTATGGTAATGTTGTCAACGAACTTAGTTAGTAGTCAGTAGTCAGTAGTCAGTAGTCAGTAGTCAGTAGTCAGTAGTCAGTAGTCAGTAGTCAGTAGTCAGTAGTCCCAGAAGGTACGATCGCGAGGTCGAACAGGGGCCGATCGGTCAAGCAGTGCCAATGGCAGGCGAACAGATCGGGTGATTGGACGCCCTGACTTGCTAGAGCAGGTGCGGCTGGAAAAGGCCAAAGTCGGTCAAAGCAAATATCTTCGCCTTGAAAACCAAATTGCACCAAGTAGGTTGCTGGTGGTGCTGCGAGTAATTGCAGTAGTCGGTGAGCTAGTTTGTAGATTCTCTGTCGCTTAGCATCACACAGATGTATCGGTTGAGAGTAACTCAAGCAAAGGGTAGAATCACGATCGCCCAAAGACCCATCAGTTGTTTGCTCGCGCAGACCGATCGCTTCACCATAGAGAGGCCCTTTCCCCGTCAGCACCACTGGTAGCCAAAAGCAACCATCTCCGATTGCGTATCCCAATTGCCGATCGACCAGATGTCGCAAACCCACCACATCGCGACAAGCTTGATAGATTTCCTGATGGGGAAATGAAAAAGTAGTTGGAAGATTTAGCGTCAAAGGACACAGGATAATTTCAGTTTCATCCCGGCTTTCCACCAAATTGCCACCGTAGAGATAGCTTGAGTATAAATTATCCAGATCGCCAGAGCTAACTACTCGCGCTACAGCACTTCTGACCGGATAAGTTGCCATAGCTTCTTTCAGAGCCTCCACCATAGCAGAGGTAGTAGGAGATGAAACAACCGCTTTGTCGATCGCATTCACCTCCGCCTCAACTACGAGCCAGACTTCAAGCATTCCCGAAGCTAGGCAGACTGGCCCGACCGGAACCCAGCCGTGGGAAGCTAGGCAGATCGAGTTTGCCATCAGTGTTGCGGTTTTTCACAGCCAGACGATAGCTTACAGTTTGCAGTTCTGCGTGCAGTTGTCGGTTTTCCCGTTGTAGCTGAGCCAGTTTCTCTTTGACTGGAACTAGGCGTTCGGCAAACTTCTGGCGATAAATTTGAGGTAGTTCCTGTATTACCTGTTCCAACATCCGGCTGCGGTCTGTCAATTCTTGGACAGTTTGGCGCAGGTGATAAATTTCTCCATCGCGATCGGAAATCTGCTCTTGGTAAAAGGTCACCTGCTGCTCGACGCCTTGCAGTTGTTCCCGCAAGGCTAGCATTTGAGACTGATTGCGATCGGAAACTTCCGGAGTGGGAAGGAAAGTTGTATTTCCTTTTACCAGGCGGAACAGTTCTTGGGATAACTGTTGAACCAGTTGGTCTCGCAGCTGCAACTCTTCGTGCAGGTGAGATACCTCTGATTGTAGGGCTTGTTGGGTATAGGTGTCAGTTTGGCTCACAAGGGCTCACAACTCCTCTGCGACGATCTTGCCGGTGGTGGTGGCAACACAGGCCAATCGTGTTGCCAAATATGGCTAATTCTACCATGCCCAGCGGGAAGTAGGCATTTTAGATTTTAGATTTGAGATTTCAGATTTTATTTTAAACCTGAAATCTTCCCCGCTTCCCTTTTGACTTTTGACTTTTGACTTTTGACTTTCCTAGCCCCTAGCCCCTTCCTATTAGGCTTCTGCTTCTACAGGCTCTGGTGTTACTGAGGGTTCTTCCTGCTTGAGAGTCAGGTAGCGAATCACCTCATCGCTCAGACGCATAGACCGTTCCAAGGGAGCTACAAAGATGCCATTACCCTTGTAGTTCATCTGGATGTAGACGCCATCCCGCTGTCTTTTGATTTCGTAAGCCAGACGGTGCTTGCCACGATTCTGGATTTCAATTTCTTGGGCTCCTTGCTCGCGCAGCAGATTTTGATATTTCTCGATCGCCTGATTAACCTGTTCTTCTCCCAAATCGGGACGCAAGATATACATTGTTTCGTAGATATTCATCTCAATCTTCTCCTTATGGACAATAAGGCTACTTTCAGCTCGTTTCGGCATGGGGCATCGGCAAGAATGCAGTCAATGACCGATGACCTGTTGACCAATTTGGTAAACAGTCATGCAAATGAGGCTAAAGTAGCAAGGATTTTCTATTGTATCAGTAATGGGTATTTTATAGATGAATGGCACGCTTGTTAAGCAAAACTTGCTGCCCAGATCCCCGACTACTTGAAGAAGTCGGTGAGCTAGATCCAGCTTCTAGCGTCAGCGTGGCGCTGGTGTATCGTTCCTAACGTTGGCATTTTCAGAAAGCTCTGAACCTGTAGAGGCTCTAGCTTGGGGTTCGCCGGAAGCAAGCACTAAAGGTTCCCTGTCAAAGGGGTTGTGAAAGAAAGATCCTGTCTGAGGTGGTAGAGTCGGCTCAAACACAATTTCCGCAACGCTTTTCACCACACCTGTCATCGGAATGGCCAGAATGACCCCCAACAGTCCTCCCACTTTGGCACCTAACAGCAGAGAAACGAATATAATTACAGGCGACAAACCAGTTAGATTGCCCATGAGTCGGGGAGCTAACAAATTATCTTTGACTTGCTGAATTGCGATCGCCACCGCCAACACTTGCAGCGCCTGCCACCAGTTAATAAAAGCTACCACAATTACTACCGCCCCAATCCCTAAACTCGCCCCCACAAAAGGAATCACTTCCATAACGCCGATAAACACGGCAAATACTAGAAAAAAGGAAACCCGCAGCAACCAAAATGCCAGACTCAGAGTCACCGCCATAAACAAACCCAACAGCAATTGACCGGAAACAAACCGCTGGAGATTGCGTTGTAGGGATTCCGTCAACCCTGCTTGGATTGGTGCCGAGAAAATACTGGTTAGACTTCGCCAAACTCTCTCGCCATCAATGAGCATATAAAACGAGATCACGACAATTAGAATTAAGTCCAGAAACCAGTTAAACGTACCTAATACCAAGCCAAAGCCTTTGGCTGCGATCGCTTCTGCTTGAGTTTGTACTCGCGCCAACTGTTGCGAAGCTAAAGTCCGCACATCAAACGGCAAATTATGGTCGAAACTCCAGATTTGAAAGTTGTCTAATTGCTGCTGAGCCGACTGCACCAGAGACGGTAAATTCGTCAGCAATTGCCGCGCTTGGTTAAACACTGGCGGCACCAGGGTCAGGGCAATAAATACCACCGCTATGGCTGCTACTAAATATACCAGACCTGCTGCCAAAGTACGGGGCAAAAAGGGTTTCAGCACTTTGACAGGATAGTTGAGTAGAAATGCAATCAACCCCGCTGTCAGCAAAATACTGATCTGCTCGCCTATGTAGGCGATCGCGCACCAAGTAGCCCAACCTGCGCTTAGGATCAGCAGCCAAGTGATCAAGAACTGTTGGAAAGGTGTAAATATAGTTACAGGTTTCATAGACAAATATCACACTTGCCTGGTACAACCGTTTTGTAAGGTGTGACCCTTACCGATGCTAAATGCCTTTTGATTGGTAGGGACATTAATTCAGTGGTCGGAAAGTTTTTCTGTTTCATTGCGCGATCGCAAGTCTTGGTAAAATCAGAAGTTATGCGAAGAAAGCGTATGGGGCAATCATATGGCAGTTTATCAAATCAGGCTGGTGAATCCGGCTATAGGGCTAGACCGCACGATCGCAGTTCCAGACTCGGAGTATATTCTAGATATAGCTGAGGCTACTGGTATTAGATTACCATCTGGTTGCAAGCAAGGAGATTGTTCCGCCTGTGTCGCCAAGCTAGTCAGCGGTGAGGTAGATATGAGCGAGCAAAAGTTCCTGCGCCAGCACGAGATAGAAGCTGGCTACACCATTACCTGTGTAGCTTACCCTTTGTCTGATTGCACTCTCCTCACTCATCAAGAACAATTTTTATATCAATCGGCCCTTTATTTTTCGTCCCATCCAGAATCTTAGAGCAATTTTAATTATCTCGCTTATCAGTCAACCCCCAATCCAAAATCTAAAATCCAAAATCCCAAATCGATATGAGTCGGTTACTCTACGAAAAGTCGGTTGCCTACAAAGGACATCTTATCATCCCATTTGTTTTTGGGATAGTTGACGGTCAACAGATTTACTCTTATCATTTACTATCTGAATTAGGAAGTAAAGGTAAGTTTCAAAAGGCACAAAATCCGGCTGGCATTTATTCAAGTAGCATTAATACCATAATTGATGTGGCTAAAGAACATCTTGATGAGTATTCCGATGTTGTATATCCTCTAGAGATTTTCAAGTCTAGATATACTTATCGCGACAATCTGATTATGATTTACGGAATGTCTACAAGATTTTTTTACGATCATTACCCGCCGGAAGAATTAAGAAATATTGCCGCCCCTAAATTATTCAAATCGGAAATAGATTGTATGAACTGGGTGAAACAGGGACTCGATCGGGCCGCCAACGGACAAGAAGTTCAGTAGGGTCAATGGTCAGTTGTCAATGGTCAGTTGTCAGTTGTCAGTGGTCAGTGGTCAGTGGTCAGTTGTCAGTTGTCAGTTGTCAGTGGTCAGTTGTCAGTTGTCAGTTGTCAATGGTCAGTTGTCAGTTGTCAAGAAAATTGCCCCTCTGCCCCTCTGCCCCTCTGC
>CASBRD010000046.1 GCA_949128025.1 Oscillatoriales cyanobacterium PMM_0008
ATAATTATCTTGCTCTGCTCCTCTGCCCCTCTGCTCCTCTGCCCCTCTGCTTTCCTGCTCTTCTGCTTCTTCTACACTTAATAAAATTGTAGGACGACCAGTTTGTTGGGCGACTTGACCGGCGACTAAACCCAAAACGCCCACAGGCCAACCAATTTCTGTAAGTACAATAACGCCAGTTGTTGATAAGTCTAATTGTGCTAATTTTTGGGCAGCTTGCTGTTCCACATCTTTCTGTAATGACTTGCGGCGGGCGTTAGCTAATTCGGTTTCGCGAGCTAACTTTTCAACGTGCTTGATATCGCGACTGGTCAGCAATTCCACGCAGAAACGGGCATCCCCTTGAATGCGACTGACGGCGTTAATTCGGGGGCCAATTCCGAAGGAAATATCGGTGGGCCGATCGCCACTTTTCTTGCAAAATTCCAGCAGACGCCCTACCCCCGGACGCCGCCTCATTGCTGGTGGTTTCTGTGAATCTTCTTGCAGTTTTTCAATTCCCAATTGTGCTAAGTAGCGACAATCACCGCTCAATTTCACTAGATCGGCAATTAACCCAATTGCTACTAAATCCCATAAATCCTCTAAAGGTTGTTTGGGAATATTCGGCAACGTTTCATAAAGTGCCTCTACCAACTTGTAAGCAACAGCAACTCCCGAAAGATGAAATAACTGGTGATCTGCCGACAAATAGCGGGGGTTGATAATAGCATTTACTTGTGGGCGTTCTGGCAGTAGCGTATGGTGATCGGTGACAATTACATCGATTCCCAATTGCTTTGCCAATTCAATTTCGCTTATATTCGTGCTGCCAGTGTCGCAGGTAACTATCAGTTTTACTCCTTGTTGGGCTAGAGCTTCAATTCCCTGGTTGTTGAGTCCGTGGGATTCGGTCAGGCGATTGGGAATGTGGTAGATTAAGTGAGTATTTTGAAGAAAAAATTGTCCTAATCCATCCCACAAAACAGCGGTTGATGTGATGCCATCGGCGTCAAAATCTCCCCAAATAGCCACAATTTCGCCAGCATTTCTGGCTTGCTGCAATCTTTCGATCGCCCACCACATTTCCTGACCGAATGCAAACGGACTCGCCGGTTTGAACAGGACAGGATTCAAAAATCCTCCTAGCTGTTCGGTATCGCGAATTCCCCGCTGCCATAGCAGTTGGGCAGCATAATGTCCAGAAGTTCCAGCGTGCTGTCTAACTTCTTGAATGAACCACTCTGGCGGCTGAATTGTTGGCTGAATTTGCCATTGAAGTTGGTCATTAGTCATTTGTCATTGGCTCGTCGAGCGATGGTGTTGGGGTTTCTGTTCCCATTACTTTGGTAGCGGCTTCGCTGACAATTTCTTGGGGGTTTGCGGTAGGACGGCAACGCGATCGCTTATATGCAGCTCTCTCAACTTTTTCTCGCTCGTAGGCAATCAATCTCCCATAATAGTCATGCTTGCTCAAGTTCATGGATAAGAAAATGTGCTGACGGGTATTGCCAAAACCTTTGCGGCTAAAAAACTTTACCGCCGGGATATTAGCAGGATCGGTATCTACCAGCATAAAACGCACGCCATCTTCGATCATCCGTTCGACCAGTTTATCAACCAGTTTGTCGCCTACGCCTCGACGCTGAAAGTTTGGATTAACTCCCAGCCAGATAATGTATCCGTAAGTCCAGGATGGCTTGCTGATGATAGTTCCCAAGATGAAACCTGCCAGTCGATCGTCTATTTCCGCAACCAGACAGTATTCGGGGTCGGTATTGTAAAGTCCTATCACCTCCCATTCATCCCAGGTTCGATATAAATAGGGGTACAAATCGCTGGTAAATACATCTTCCCCCAAGTGGTACACGGGTGCAAGGTCATCAATTTCCATATTGCGGACATAAACCGAGTGATGGCTGGGCGATGGCCCATCATCTCTATCAAAGTTCGTCATAACTGAGATGTTGTTAGTTTTTTCATCACTTACCCTAAACTTACAATAGATTGTCTAAGATGCGATCGCATTGGCAGCAAGATAGTGGGCGAATGCCGTTATAAGCTCGTGCGATCGCTATTCTTGGTAGAGTTTTAACTGTTTCATAAAACAAATAGTGTTAGACTGAAACTGTATTGTTATCTCGCTCAGTTTTGCTCCCGCATTTTGGCAACCGCGATAAATCTCCTACTATCCTAGCTGGCTTCACCAATTATGACTACCCTAACTTCATCCACCATTAGGTTATTAAATAATACCCCAATTCCCCAATGGCAACCCGTTACATGGGAAGATTATATAGCTGCCTGCGAAGATCCAACTTTGGAGTCAGCCAGGATATTTTTTTATGAAGGCTATCTTTTGATTGACATGGGTAACGAAGGAATTAACCACGCTAGATTCAACGCCTTGTTGACAATGGTATTTGTGTTGTGGTTTGCTAGCAAAGGAGGACAAGCTTTCGATGACCTCGGCGGTTGCGTAATTGAGAAGCCAAAGGTGGGTGCAGGAGCGCCCGATCGAGTTTTATATATCGGTGAAGGTTTTCCTCAATGGCAAGAAGGGGAACCGCGTCGAATTAATCTTGATAATTGGCGAGTCCCCGATTTAGTGTGTGAAATTGCCGATACGACTTTGGCAAATGATTTAGATGAAAAGAAACGATTGTATGCAGCTTTAAAAATTCCCGAATATTGGGTTGTAGATATTAAAGGTGAAAGGATTTTGGCATTCCGGTTGCAAGATAATGGAAAATATCAGGAATGCGATTTTTCAGGAGCCCTTGAGGGGTTGCCAATTTCTCTGTTATCGGAAACTTTAAAAATTTTGGGTCAAGGAAATGGGATGGCGGCGATGTGGTTTGCACAACAAATTGCAGGTTTGTAGTGCATTTATGGAGGGGCGAGCGCCCTTTTAGCTCTAACCTTGCTATGATTAGGAAAACGCGAGCTTTGTAGATAATTAAAATATGGTATTACCCACAATTACTGAAGATACAATTTCCCTCACACCAGGGGACGAACTCATCCTGCGATTTAGAACTTGGCAAGATTACGAGGCATTGCTAACCCGTCGAGAGGATAAAGCTGGATTGAGAATTCGCTACAACAGTAAAACTCAAGAAATTAGAATTATGTCACCATTGCCCAGACACGGCAATCAAGCCGACCTATTAGCAGATTTTGTCAAAGCTTTACTGCGACAGGTCGGGAAAGACTGGCAATCTTTTACCCCTATTACGCTGAAGCGCATTAATCAACAGGGAATTGAACCAGATTACTGTTTTTACATAGACAATCGCGATCGCATTTTAGGGAAAGAACGCATTGATTTAGAAACAGATCCAGCCCCAGATTTAGCGATCGAAATTGACCTGACTTGTACCACTAAACCAGAAGATTATCAAGCGATCGCACCTTTGGAACTCTGGGTTTACCGTCAAAGTCAATTATCCATCTATCAGTTTGATTCACAGCAGTATCGAGAGTCTCAAATTAGCCGATGGTTTCCCGGTTACGATCTCAAAACCTTAATTCCTCAATACATCGATCGTGGCTGGCAAATTGGTTCTAGCGTTGCGCTACGAGAGTTTGAAGAAGCGCTGCGATCGCTGTGAATAGAAAGACGTTTTCTTTTACCTAACGATGGTTAAATAATTGGAAATAGTCGATCGCGATTTAAGACAACAAATTTCACAAATAGCTACTGGCTTTAAGTTTTTTGAATGTAATGCCTGCGCTTTGGCTATCCAAGAGTTTTTAATTCAAAGGGGTATTGCTGGGAAACAAGTAAAACTTTACACAGGCAACGCTAGCGGAAAATATGGTAATATATACCATGATGACCTGGGACAGAATATTGCCACGAATGGACACCATGAAGGAATTGCAGTCGAAATAGATGGGATAGAGTTAATTTTTGATAATATCCATCAAGCAGGAATTCCTAAACAAGATTGGCTGGGAAAGTTTTATTGTTTGGCGCTCGATCTGGGCGGTCAATTTGAGATTACAGAGATTGAATTTTAATTAAAAGGAGATAGCAGGATGTTAGATTTGTACGATTTGCTAGCGAAAATTAAGCAAAGACCATCTTTATATTTGGGAAAGCGATCGCTCAGTCACCTCCATGTTTTCATAGATGGCTATACCTTTGCCTGCCGTCAAATTGGCATCCCAATCACCGCCCAAGAAAAAGATTTTGAGGAATTTCAAGAATGGATAGAACATCGGTTTAAGCAAGCAAATACTCAATCTTGGAGTCGGATTATTATTTTTTATTCTGAAGATGAAACAGATGCACTGAAGCGATTTTTTGAGTTATTTGAGGATTTTTTGAAGCGTGAAAAATTGCCAAAAAACGATACAATAAATAAGGTAGAAATGGCAGATAAATTTAGTATTGTAGCGGGGAGTAGTTGAGTTTGATGTTGATAGTGCGAGGGCGATCGCATTTGTGGGGAGTGTGAGTGCGAGTTCTCTTGGGTTTGGGGGATGAGAGGGCGATCGCACAATTAGGGGAGAGTGAGTGCGAGATCTTTTGGGATGGGGGTAGGAAGGAGCGATCGCGACCAAATAGTAAAATAAGCTGAATAATTGAAAAGCGAAAATTAGGTTATGTTAAAGTGTAATCAATAAGACCGCTTTTGAACCATACTGCACGGGAATCAGTGCCATGTCCATTTCCAAACCTGAAAAGCCGCAGTCTTTAAAACCGATTAATCCCGCCGATCTTGAAATGCGGGCGATCGCCTACAGTTTAGATACTTTAATTCCAGGGTTCTACATTTGGCTGGGGGCGTTCAAAATTCGGATTGGGGGTAGCTTACCAGAAGAAAGCTATCCGGGGACAATTCACAGTCCAATTGGCATTGCTTTAGTATTCCCTGGTTACCGCATCTACAGCACTTATCAAGGTAGCTATGACCCTTGATAAGCATAAGCTTGACGGGATTTCTCAAATTACTGCAAAAACTTTGCCATCTACAGAATTTGAGTTACTTCTAGTGGGAGCCGGTTACGGTAAAATTGGTACGGCTCCGGCTCAGGGAAATCGCCTGAAAGTGTGGTGGAGTCATTCTACCTTTAGACGTATTGAAGCTATTTATAGTGCTGATGGAACCGTTGCTATTACTGCTTATCACGTTTAGATTTGTAGTTAAACAAGCCTAGAAGTTTTGATTGATGAAAGGGCGATCGCTCTTTGAGGTTGGCGATAGGAGATGGGAGGGCGATAATGCTACGCATCGCTGTCGCGATCGCATTTGTGGGAAGAGTGAGTGCGAGTTCTTTTGGGATGGGGGGAGGAAAGTGCGATCGTTCTTTGGGGAGGGAGAAAGGCGGTTGCTTCATTATGTTGCTACTATTGAGACAAACAGGACAATTTGCTTATGGCATTAGCGATCGTAGCTGAGGTTATACCACTAAAAGAGGACTGCGGCGACGAAACCCAAATAAAGTGAAAGTAAAATGGAACAACCATATAGAATTTCTGGAGTCAATTCTTGTTTTGCTTACCCGATTTTAGATACAGCGGATTTAGAAGAAACATTTTTAGAACTAGCAGAACAATGGCGGCGCGATACAGGTATGAAGTCGATAGTCTCGAAAATGTCAATGCACCCAGCTTATCAAAGAATTATTGGCATGGGTCAACCCGTTATTCCCCTGATTCTACGCGATCTGGAAAAAGATCCCGACCATTGGTTTTGGGCATTGCAAGCGATTACAGGTGCTAATCCTGTTAAATCAGAACAACGTGGCTTCTTAAAAGAAATGGCACAAGCATGGCTGCAATGGGGTAAAGAAAATGGCTATAGATGGTAGGTTGGAAAAATATCAAGAAGACGAGTTTCCTAACTTAGCAGCTATGGGGTATAGCATAACCAGTTCGCAGACAAGAAATCGCACTCATTGCGATAGTAAGGGCGATCGCACTTGTGACGAGAGTGAGTGCGATCGCTTTTGGGATGGGGGGTGAGAGTGCGATCGCGCTTTGAGATTGAGGAAGGTAGAGGGGCGATCGCGACGAAATAGTAAAATAAGCTTAACAATTGAAAAGTGAAAATTAGGTTATGTTAAAGTGTAATCAATTGGATTATGTTGATAATTTCTGGGGGTGTTAAGGGATTTATATCTGGTATACCCTGAAAATGAATAATGTTGTAAGTAGCAAAGTAATCAATATTTGATTCTAAAATCAATGCCGCAAGACGAATATCGAAAATCTTGGCTGAGGTGACATTATTAGTAACCGCTAACTGCAAGACTCTATCTATGGTTAAACTAACAGGATAAACAATTTCAAAAGTACCTCTCAAATAAGTATCTTTAATTAAATTATTGGCTTGCACAGGCGTTAAAGGTCTTCCTTTCATGGCGGTAGGATTAGTTAAAATCCTATATAATTCAATAATATTTTGTTCTGCCAACACTCCTTGAATCTTATTTTCTACTGCCATTTTCAGCAGTTCGGCGGCATCTATATGATAAGTTGCAGAACGATCGTGGGCGTAAACTAAAACATTTGTATCAAAGAATATTCTGTGTTTGTTCATAAATTTTTTCTCTCCTGATATATTCGTCTTTAACTCCTAATTCAAAAGTCGGAAAAGGATAATTTTCTTTGGTTGTTGGAGTAATTGAAATATCTACTTCATCACCTTCTTTGATGTTTTCCGGCAAAGTTTCTAAGAGAATAATCGTTTTTCCTTGGATGTAACCTTTCATAATTTACTTCACCAATGTAAAATAAGGGGGTAGCACATTTATCTGTAAGCGATCGCTTTCTTGAAATGGAGTAGATATTACCTACCCCACTTAATATTAGTTGAGAATGGGATGAAATGTCAACAACGATAATGCTACGCATCGAGGAGCGATACGGCTACGCCAAGCTACGCGATATGCCTACGGCACGCTACGCGATATGCCTACGGCACGCTACGCGATATGCCTACGGCACGCTACGCGATCGCATTTGTGGAAAAAGAAAGGGCGATCGCGCTTTGTGATTGGGGTGGGAGAGGTGCGATTTCCTACGGGATAGCTGCGTTTCACGCGCCAGGGAAGCGATCGCCCATTGATAGATTTTCAGTGTTACACTAAAATTACAGCATTTTTCGGTGGCAATTGCGTCATACTCTACTTGCACGAGGAAAATACATGGTAACTACGCTCGAAATTGATAAAACTCTCCTTCAAGAAGCCCTTGATTTGAGTAACCATCTAACACCTACTACATTAATCGAAGCAGCTTTACGCGAGTACATCCAACGTCGAAAACAACTCAAAGTATTGGAATTGTTTGGTACTATTGACTACGCCGAAGATTATAACTACAAGCAACAGCGACAAACCTTATGAATGTTCTTGTTGATAGTTCCGTTTGGTCGCTGGCATTGCGGCGCAATACAACAAATGATGCGATCGCGATCGTTAATGTGCTGCGCGATTTGATTACAGACGGACGAGTTGTTTTACTGGGGGCCATTCGTCAGGAGGTGCTTTCTGGGGTGCGCTACAAGGAACAATTTGCTCGATTGCAAGAGTATCTTCGTGCTTTTCCTGATTTAGAACTAACAACAGAAGATTATGAGTTAGCCGCAGAGTTTTTCAATACCTGTCGCAGTAATGGCGTTCAGGGTTCAAATACTGATTTTCTGCTATGTGCCGTTGCTCATCGTCGCGGCTACAGTATTTTCACCACTGATAAAGATTTTGAGAATTTCCGATCGCACATTCCTGTCGTATTGCTATGAGTTTGTAACGGGTAAAAGCTTGATTGAAGGCGATCGCACTTTTGGGGAGAGTGGGTGCGAGAGCTTTTGGGATGGGGGTGAAAAGAGCGATCGCACCTATAGTGAAAGAGCGACCGCTCTAAATATAGAGGGATAAAATAGAGGGAGGGTGCGAACGCCCACAGTATGCTACACAATCGCGCTCTTATCCGAGCCTAAAAGCGATCGCGTCATGCTGGGCAAATAGATACTTGCCAGCTAATCCACTCAATTAGATCTATAAGTAGGATTTTGACTACTCTTCACGATCGTGTTCAATATTACCTTCTCGCCACAATTCAAATTTCTTAAGTATATCTGTATAGCTAACAATACCTTGTAGAACAAATTCTCCATTTGTGTCTTTTGTACAAACTAAAATTGCTGTCGGTCTGTCTGGAAAAGTAATCTTCAAAAACTTTTCTATAACATCCCGAACAGTGTTATTTGGCGTGACTGTATTCTCATCTGTCACTGGAGTTTGAATCTCTTTCAAAGACAGTTCTTTAAAAGAATCAAAAAGAAGTGGATGTTGATAAGTTGCAACCATTAAATCATCAACAATTCCTGTGACAATCCCTGACCCCTCTGACTTCATAATGGGTAGGTGGGTGAATAAAGCAGGTTCAAGTATCTCGGCTGCTTTATACAGGGTTTTGTTTCCTGGCAGAGTTGAGAGTTCTTCCGCTTTCTTATAGACATCTGTAACTCTCTTAGTCAAAAACCTTTCACAATGTTCCTGAATCTTTCTGAGTACATTTGTATAAGAAAGCATTCCCACTAAGGCTTTGTTATCGTTAAGTACAGGTAGAGTCCGATAACGACGGCTTATTTTATTGATTTCATCTACCTGACGCTCTCTCAGCTTCCTAATTCCATCTCTAAAAGTATTAGTTCCAGAGGAAAGCCTTTCCGTCTCACCTATAAAAAGTTCTGGAAATGCTTCTGAAATAGATACATCTGTAATTGCCGTAATAAATTCCTCAACTTGTTGCATCTCTTGGTCACTTAGAAGACCAACAGGAAGAATTCCTATTGGTGGCGTTACAAGCCTTCTATAATCTATATAGGTGACTAGCGCTTTTAGCTCTCCTGGATTATCCTCCAATATAGGAATATTCCTGACTTTAACAGGTTTGTAATTTGCATCCAATACTGGAATATTGAAAGCTCTACCCATTGTTGCCACTGTATCATCCGGCTTTAGCCACCTCATAGCTTTGGCATTAGTAGATTTACCTAATTCAGGAAAAACCTGTACTAATGCGGTTCCAAGTTGAGGGCAGTTACCAAAATCCATAACCATGAAAAACCTCCTTGAGTTTTTGTTTAATCTCACATTCTTCGGTGTTATAATTAACCACGAAAATTTCGCCGAAAGAGTTCTAGAACGTCCATCGGTGTTATGATCCGCAACGGACATACCTGACTAGATGATTTATCAACGGCAATCGCTGCTTTAATTTCGCAGTCCAAGAAACTACTAATAATTTCTTTTATAGTTTGGCTAGACTCAACTAGATATAAATTATCCACAGATTTCATTATTTCCCTCAAAGGTATATCCATCAAATGGTAGTATAACGGATGGGTATATGCGCTAACTTGATGTCTCTCTATCATCCCTAAAAGCTTATTTTTGTCATCACATATCACGATATAATCTATTGGAAGATGCTGCATTACAAAGTATGCCTTCGTTAAAGTGTCGTCTGGCTTAAGAGTGTAAGGTTTTTTTCTAAGAGACTTATCTAATAAAAAACATTCTACTTTCCCTTCCATCAAAAATGGGTTAATTCTTACATATTTTAAAATTGTTTCACATGAAACTAAACCCGCGACGGTTTCGTCCTCATTGAGAATCGGTATTATTTTTGGGTCAAGGTAGGTTCTATAAGGATTAGTTAATTCTTGCAAAACATCAGTTAGAAATTCATCTTTAGAAAAACGACGAATGGTTTTGTTCAGTTTAAATACCTCGCCAATATTTTTTTGTATCATGTTAATTATATTTTTACTAACCTGTTTGCGAAATTGGGGAAAATTAAGCTGATATCTAAGAGGCACATCTGAAACTGGTGGTGGAAGTTCACTAATGATTGATATGTCACTAACAATTCCAGCAAACCTACCGTTATTATCAACAATGATAATATCACTAACTTTTTGTAGAGTCACTAATGCTAGTGCATCTGACAATGTATCAGAAGTTTTCAAAACCCAAAAATCATCACTTATAACTTTTTCAATGCTACTTAGTAAATCTGTAGTTTCCACCATTGTAGACTCTTGATAATTTTGCACATTTTCTGAATGAGACTCCAACCCTATTTTTCTTGAAGAGGCAGAGACTAGACTTGTCGATGTTAATGACATTCTGCCTATTGCTAAGTTCCTTAACTGTTCCATAATTGCTTTTATTTTATCCATCATTAGTAACTTACAGCTTTAGATAATTTATGTATTACCTTCCAATCATCATCATTACATATCTTACCAAACTCAAAATTATTAACGATGAATTCAATTAAGTTTCGATCTGCCGATGAGTATTTTTCTTGTACATATCTTAATTTATCTGATGTTTCTATAGCTGCTTTATAGGCAGTATTGATCTCTTCCATAAGAGCATGATTGTTTTCCCAAGCATCATAAAAATCAGGAAAGTTCATCTGTACAGCCAAAACCTTAGCTAATTTAGGATGGACTTCATCCCAATTTATGAGCTGTTCTTTCATCTCACGTTGTTTTTCCTGTGTTTCCCCTTTCATTTTTTCTTGGATTTTATTGTTAAGTGCCTTGACAATATCTTCAATTAACTCAAAGGCAATGGTAAACTGCTCAATTTTGCGAAGATTTCCCTGAGTAGCTTGAAGAACCATTGTCCACATTTTTTCAGCCGTTTCTTTTGTATGCGAACTTTGCCTATCATAGATTTGGCTTATTCCAGCTAGCTCAAAGAGTTTCGCTACCACATCTGGATCTTTATCAAAGAGGAAAAAGTTAAGACGTATTATCTTTTCTATGTATTCTTTTCCGGTTACTCTGATATTTTCGTATCTGTGACTGACGGCTTGCTCAATGATTCTCTTATCAAGTCCTATAAAAAAAATACAGTTAACTTGAGTCAGGTAAAGTTTTAGCGATTCAAGCACAGTTAGTGCATTTTCGGGCAAGCAACGATCTAAGTCATCAATGAATACTATAAGTCTACCTTTGTTACCTACATACTTTTGTACAGCATCTCTAAAACCCTCTTCAAATTTATTGATAAATAAGTAGGGATCGTCGCCACTTTTTATATTTTTAAGTATAAAATCTTCTATTTCTTTGGCTATGGGATCAACAAGAATACCACCAATTGTTTGAGTTGCTCCATATACACCCACCTTAGCAATTTGCCCTAAAATCCCTCCTGTACACAGCGCGAAATTGGCAGCTAAGCGTTTACATTTTTGAAGCACAATCTCGTCTGAACTATCGTTAATTATCTCACGTAATATCGTCTGAATTAGAGCATTTCTGACATCCTCTTTACCATCATATTTCCAAGGATTAAACCAAATCGTTCTACATATATTCTTAGTTTCACTATCAGATTTAGGTTTAGACTTAGGTCTGGATTTAGTCAAATTAAATTCATTAAGAAAGTTTTCATCCTCAAATTTATTTTCAATGCGACGCATTAGAGTAGTCTTGCCACTACCCCATGAACCAAAGATACCAACTGTAAATGCTTCTTGAGTCCCATCTGTCTTCTTTATAGCTTTCCGGCACAATTGCTCTGCATATATTTCAAAGTTAAGCTTAGGGTTTTGATCGGGTTCCCCAGTGGATCTGCTTGCATCATTGTAGGCCATAGTTTATTCCTCTCCCTTTAAGTTCAATCGAACATCACTTGCTGTGCAAAAAGGCTCAATATAGAATAAAACGCTGAGTGCTAATCAAGATTGGATGTTTTGTTCAGAGCGTCTGCAAGTTCTTGCAGTGCTGCTGTGACGGCTTCCACAGGCTGGTTGCCGTTGACTGGCACTAGCTGTTGGCGATCGCCATAAAACTCGATCGAGGGAGCAGTTTTTTCGTGATAAACTTGCAATCTGTTACGAATCACCTCTGGCTTGGCATCATCTTCGCGGCCTTCTTTTATGGCACGTTCTGCTAGCCGGGGAAGCAAAGTATCTTCTGGCACTTCCAAGCTGATTACGCGATCGCAAGCGGGTTGCCCCATTCCCACTAACAAGCCATCTAAAGCACCAACCTGATATATGTTTCGCGGAAAGCCATCAAGAATCCAACCTACTTGAGCATCTGGTTGACTTAAGCGTTCTCGAACCATCCCCAGTACCAAAGCATCTGGGACTAACCCGCCTTTAACCATATATTCTTGTGCTTTCAGGCCAAGAGGCGTTTTTTTTGCCACGGCTTCACGCAGCAAGACACCAGTTGAAATGTGGGGAATTGCTAAAGATTTCGCCAAAATAGCTGCCTGAGTTCCCTTACCTGCTCCTGGTGGCCCTAAAAATATCAATCGCATTGAATAGTTACCTCCACTGATAAATGCTTAGTTAAGAGCTTTGCCGTCAAAAAGGGGTGAAAAAGGCTTCAGTTGCTTGATCGCAGCAGAATGATTCTTTACTCCTCATCCCGCTCCTAAACAACGTCTCGCACCTCTCTATCTATCTCTCTGGTTAAACCCCCAACTTTTATGCGGAAGATCGATGTTTTTTACAAAACTTTATATTCATCCCCTTACCATGCTCAACCTTGAGTATTTGTACTCAGCTAAGTCGCCTTTTACCAAGCGCAACCTTATGAACTATCCCGATGTTAAACTAGCTACAACTATTAAGCTACTAACAAACGCTATAATTTTTAGTTAGCATTACACTATCAACTTACCCAAACACCCTGCCATGTCTAACGATGAGATGTTCGCCGAAGCTGCAAATCACTGGGATTTAGAAAGGCTGTACCGAGATTTGGCGGAAGCTAAGCAGAAATATGCTCCTCGCGCTAGAAAGGGACTGACTGAGCGGGAAAAGCTGTATCTGCGGGGGCTGCTGTGCGGTTGCAGTCCGGCTGAGATGGCCCGCCAACTCTTGCAGAGTCCCAAGGGTGTTGAGGTTTATGTGTGCAAAACTTTATACCAATACTTTAAAAGAATGGGAGATACACCTAATGAAAAGGTAGGAAATTGGAGAAATATTAATAACTTGCTGGAAGATGCGGGATATAAAAGCCAAACTAAGTCGTCTGTTAAATATAAATTAAATTATTCTTTGCCGTTAGAGCCATTAGTAAAGATAGTTAATGTAGGTTTTGAAAACCACAATACATTATCAATTGATATCAACGTTCGATTAGCATTTCCTTCTGATTCCGAAATCGAAGAAAAAGAAGAGGTAAACTGAGATCGCACCTAATACCGAATGGAGAAAAAAGTTTATCTTGAAAACATAAAATTAGTAAAAAGGATAAGGTGACGGCTTGGGATTCGTCAATATTCCCAAGGGTCCAGAATCCAGTAAGACTATCATTGTTTTGGAAACAGCGGTCGATTTGAAAGACGATCTTCATCTAATGCTTTTTGCAGATATTCAAACGTCTCTCGCTGCTCTTCTTCGTCTCCCTCTTCTACCCACTTCCGATGCCATTCCAGCAAAGCTTGATTCCTCTGATGTTGTTCCTC
>CASBRD010000047.1 GCA_949128025.1 Oscillatoriales cyanobacterium PMM_0008
GCTTCTTCAATATCCAAACTGAAATATTCATCCAACCAAGGTTCGGTACTTTTCAGCAAAGTAAGAATATACGGCGGCATCTTGGCATAAATTTCCGATTTAGGATTCATGTCCATAATCGATAAATGACCGTTGGGACGCAGCAGACGCCGAGCTTCGCGGAAAATCTGTGCCGTTGCAGCTTGCGGCAGTTCGTGACAAAGCAAAAAGATGGAGATTAAATCAAAAGATGCTGTCGGTAAACCAGTTGATTCGGCAGCGGCGTGTACCCAGCGAATTTGAGCATTACGCTGTTGGGATTTGTAGTTTGCAACTGCCAGAAAATAAGGTGATAAGTCAAGACCCGTCATCTTTGCCTGGGGATATATATCTTGGAGGGCAAAGGTACTCATTCCTACGCTGCAAGCGATATCCAAGATGTCTTGCGGCTGGTTGGGAATATGGGCTTTGAGGATATCGTGGTAACTTTGACGTAGCTTGGCATCTCCATCGGCACTGGCATTCCCCCAGATAGTGGCGTGGACGGTATAGGCGGCAACTTCGACTTCTAAGGCAGGTTCCCAGCCGAGATTGCCTTCGTCATAGGCATGGAACGATCGCAGGTAGTAATCTGGGTAAGTTATGTTGGGGTTTTGTACCTGCGCTAGGTGGGTTTCCCAGTTCTGCGATCGCAACTCCTCTACTTGCTTTGTCCAAGACACACCAATCTTCTCGGCTCGTTTCATCATCATCTGACGAGCTTGATGTTTGGCTAAGGCAGCTATCGGTTTGACAGCAAGCACTCCGTTGATTAAGCGCGAAGCTATTCCAGGATCGGTATTTACAGTAGCAGTCATCTGATTAGTCATTTGTCATTTGTCATTAGTTAATTGTTAATTGTTAATTGTCAATTGTCAATTGTCATTGGTTATTTGTATTCAGAATCCTGCCAACGACCAATGACTAATGACCAATAGACATCTCCAGAAATTAAAGGTGCTAACCCTTGAACCCTTGTAGAGACGTTGCATGCAACGTCTCTACATTCTTTGAAAGGAGATGTCTAATGACCAATGACTATTTTGTTTTTGGTTTGAGTGCTAGCAACATTTCCACTTGACTCGTTGATGCGTCAGGCTGAGTAGCGGTGAGTCCGATACCGCGAATGGAATTGAGGATGGCGTTGGCGTCTGGCGGAATGGGGCTATTTTGTGCAGCACCGAGGTTACGATTTACCAAGGACATTGTTTTGTCCATATCGATGTAAAAGTAGCCTACGTTTGGCTTCTGCAAAGAACCTGCGATCGCTTTAAAAGATTCGCTACCATCGAGAGAGTTGGAATTGGTTACCATTACATCGACAAGTGAGCTACCAACTGCCACAAATACAGATTCATTATCCAGCCAACCATATCCTAATAATATTTCTTGACTGGGAAGTTTCCATTCTTTTACTGTTTTGCCTTGGACGTTTCTTTCGGCTACGGTGATGGAGTTAGTTTGCGCGATCGCATCTATTTTAGCTAAAGTTGCTTCTGCGGTTTGGCGATCGCTTGTTTTAAACACCAATGCACCACCAAAACCAAACTGAGCTAAAAAACCTTGGTTAGATGAAATTGCTGCTAAAGCAAACTCACCATCCATCCAACCAAAAATATCTTTATCTAGGTCAAGATTGTAGCTGGTTTTCATTTGCTGTCTGTATTGGTCGAGTTGTTGTTGAAGTTGAGAATTCTTTTGCGATTCTGCTACTACAGCAGCCCAACCGCGACTGATTCCCTGTCCGCTGATCAGTGCGATCGTCTCAAGCGGAAATTGCGCCACCACCTTACCCGGAGTAGGTTTGTACTCTACTTTAATTAAAGACGGATCTACTTTTCCTATTGCTTTCATCCGCAAACCAGAATCATCAATTCCAAATCCCATTACCAAAGATTTTACCAGCTTTAGTTGCGCCATAGATTGAGGCGGCAATGGGGGCGAATTAGGATTGCTGGCGATTAATTGCTGTATTACATTTCCGTATTCAGGTATGTAAATTTGCGCCAGGGTATTTTGTACATCTACACCCTTGGAAAGAAGGCTGGCTGCATTTTCTTTCTTAGCAAATGAAGGCTGTCCTTTGAAAGTGTCGATCGCTAGTTCAACAGCTTTTCTTTCCGGTGCCAACACTAAATGGTCATTCAATACAGCACTGTACGTTTTACCGCTACTGCCCGTTGTTTCCAAGACTTTGACACCATTGTAGTCTGTCTCCTGACCTTTAATTTGCGACTTAATTTTATTAGAAAAATTCCAAGCACTAATTTTGTCTTTAATCCCAACTACCATCAAAAGATTTTGTTTTGACGCTTGATTTGGGTCTGATGGCAAAACAGCAAACATCACACTACCAAGCCAAGGGTAGATATCTTTTGCATAATCAATTTTGGATTCCGCTGTCATCTGCTTATTGAAGTCGTTTAGACCTTTGTTAATAGCAGATTGAGCTTCCGGGGTACCAAATTGCTGCAATTGCGCCCAAGCTTTAGGGTCTGTGGAAATCATGCCTGTCATCAATGCTTGATTTGGGACAACTTTGGCACTAGCCAAAGGACTTGTGGCATCGCTAAAAACACCTTTCAAGTAAAGATAGCCAAATACGCCACCTGCTACGATAACAGCAAGACCAATTGTAATAGGATTGAGAAGACCCGGTTTTTTTTCAGACATTTTATTATCCTTAGATTTGATTAGTTTGTCATCAGTCATCAGTCCTTAGTCATCAGTAACGTAAGTTGCTAGTTATATCATTAAGGCTTTTGCAGCAGGTACGTTGTTGCGCTTTAGCGCTCTTATAGCGCTAAAGCGCAACAACGTACCCATTATCCATTCCGAACAAAAGCCAATAGAACTCACTAGCAACTTGAGTTAGTAAATAACCGATGACCGAATCTATATCTAAGGTATTAGCAGTTTCGCTGGCAAGCCATAAGTATTTATACGCAGCACCACTTCCATTACCCGCCTGGGGTTCCAACCTCCGGGCTAATAGCGAAAGTCCACTGAAGTGGACTGGTAAACGATTTCAGTCCACTTCAGTGAACTTCAACTATTAGCCCGGAACTTGAGCGAACCAGCCCGCCTGTGAATCAATTCGCTATTAGCCTGGAAATTGATTTCCAGGCGGGTCTGATGGATGAGCGATTATCTGTGTTGGCGGATTAATTATCCCGTCTGGGAGATAGACCGTCTGGGAATCAATCCACGTCTGCGAACCAGCCCGCCTGCGAATCAATTCGCAGGCTAATAGCAGAAGTCCTCTGAAGAGGACTGAATAATGTGGAAAATTCAGTCCGTTTTAACGGACTTTCGCTATTAGCCTTGAAATTGATTTCAAGGCGGGCTTGATGGATGAGCGATTATCTATGTCTGCGAATTAATCATCCCGTCTGGGAGATAGACCGTCTGCAAATCAATCCCCGCCTGCGAATCAGGCCCGCCTGATGGGTGAGCGATTATCTGTGTTTGTAAATAAATGTTTAATCATTAGTGGAGCTTGCCCAAGATTACCAAAATAGTGTAAAATTATGCCAATGTAAAAAAGGTATGTTTATGGCTCTTTGGCGGCTCTATTATCACCTTGTTTGGGCAACCAAAGAACGTCAACCGCTAATCGATCCAAAAAGAGAAACTGACCTTTATAATTATATCATTGGTAAAGCTGATTCACATCGTTGTATTGTTCATGCGATCGGCGGCATAGAAGACCATATTCATTTAGTAGTTTCTATTCCTCCGACTCTTTCAATTGTAGATTTTGTTAAACATATCAAAGGTAGCAGTTCTCATGAAATGAATCAGCTTTTACCGAGTTCGGGAGTAAAATTTGGTTGGCAACGTGGGTACGGGGTGTTTTCTCTGGGACGCAAGCAATTGGATGAGGCTGTAGCTTATGTGAAGAATCAGAAACAGCATCATTTAGAAGGAACGATTATTGCTGCTTTGGAACGAGAAACGGATGAAGATGATGGGGTAATAGAGTCCGATCGCATTATATAAATACACCTGCTAAAATATATATTATGAGTCGGGCGATCGGAGTTAAACTAGAAACAGCGTTGTAGGAGAATACCATGCAAGCTTACAAACTCAAGGGAAAAGTCGATGATGCTGGTAACTTAGCGGTTACTGAACCTGTTAAAATGCCACCAGGAGATGTGGAAGTAATCGTTTTGCAAACGATTGAGACGATTGAGAATGATAGGGTGGGTAAAAATGAACCACAAGCTGCCAAACCTAAAAGAAAACTCCCATGCAGAGTAGAAGCATTTAGAGACTTGTTTGAAAATACCGAACCCGCACCCCCTGACTTCGATCCAGATCAAGCTCGGTGGGAAGCTTTGAAGGAAAAACATAATCTATGAAACTCCTCCTTGATACCAATATTATCATAGATTTTGCCCTTGAGCGACAGCCTTTTTATAGCGAAAGCGAGCAGGTTTTCTTGTTTGCTCAACAAAGGCAAATTGAAGGTTACGTCTCAGCATCAACTTTTGGCGACCTTTACTACATTATTCGGAAGAATAAAGGTCGAGACTGGACACTCGCTTTCTTAAATAGATTGGCTACTATTTGTCAAGTAGCTACAGTGGATCAATCTGTAATCTCAATGGCGCTAATTGCCAATTTTAGGGATTTTGAAGATGGGATTCAATACAGCACTGCTAGAGTAAATCAATTGGAGGCAATTGTTACTCGCGACGTAGCAGATTTTCCTGTTACTACTCCTCGAATTATAACTCCCACGCAGTTGATTCAGGAGTTAACGAATTACTCTTAATTTTGGCCTAACGACTAAAGTCGCGGCTACACAAACAAAGCCTGCCTACGCAGGCTTAAAAGAAAGGTAAACAGATGGGATTTGGTGTTACTCAGGATCGTCACTTTGAAAAAGAATTTCTAAATCGCGGTAACCACTCACCACCCGTGCGATTTCAATACCTCCTTCAATTGCACGATAAAATATTATGTAATCTTCCAGAGGAAAACTCCGCAACCCTGGCTCAAAATTATCCCGATTCCGCCCCATTTCGGCAAAATCTGCCAATAGCTTACACTGTTGTTTGATTCTTTCTTTGAGACTTCTGGCAGCCTGGGGATTGTTACTTGCGATATAAGTGTTGATTTCCTTCAAGTCTAATCTAGCTGAAGGTGATAAAATGTATCTGCCCATTATTTTGCTTCCTGAATTTGCTGCATTTCTGTTTCAATTCGCTGGATGTCGTCTTCAAGTTCAGCAAACACTAGGTCACCGTCAATTCCCTCACCGCGATCGAGTTCTTCAATACCCACTCTGATTTTCGCTTTCAACTTATCCAAACGCGCCATCTGAGAACGTTCCCTCTCTTCTAAAAGCCTTAACGCTTCGTTAATTACCTCACTAGGTGACTGAAATTTGCCGCTTTTTACTTTCTCGTCAAGAAACTGTTCGAGTTCTGGACTCAGTGATACGTTCATCTCTATAAATTTCCTAAAAGCAACTACTAAAGTATCTTAGGTCAATTATACCTGGAATGGCTAAAATTGGTGTTATCATAATGTAAAAGTTATCCCATTGGATTTGATAGGGAAATGGAAACTCAATTAACAACCACCGAAATTAACGAAAAGCAGCAATTATTGCAAGGTTACGATCCAGCAGAGAAAGCATTGGCTACTCTGAAAGAACAGGATGGCAAAGTTGATGAAGCTTTCGATCGCCTATGGTCAGAAGTAAATGAAGTAGCTAGATTTGGAGATCGGAAATCTCTCTGGGAAGCAACGCTGAAAGTTCTGCGACAAGAACTTTGCGGGAATGAAGGTTTTCGCGGCAAACTTAGCGAATATATTAAAAAACCAGAAGATGCTGCTTTGCTGACAGCTTTGATTATTTCGGTGGTACAGTTAACTACATTGCCGATAAATCCCGCGATCGCAACTATCATCATCCTCTACATCCTCAAAATCGGCATCGGCATTTTTTGCGAATACACCGAACCAGTCGCTGACGCTGACCCCACCGCTGCCAAAGACACGCTGCACAGCTAAACTGGAGTGGGGCTGAGTCGCTAAGTTACAAAAACGCTAACCTGGAAAATGTACCCGATCGCATTTTGTTAATCCCGCCATACCTCTCCTGTGTCACAGAGTCAATCCCACATGAAGTTACATTTTTATTTTGATACCGAAAATAATCGCCATAAATCTTTTGAGTTACCCGGTTCCCGCCCCCATTACAATCCAGATAGACCGGGACAGGTAGAACATATCTTCCTAGACTTGGCGCTAGATATTCCCAACCGCACCTGCCAAGGAACTTGTAGCATCAGATTAGCGCCTGTGCGGAGTGCGATCGATCGTTTAACCTTGGATGCGGTAAACTTGAATATCGAGTCTGTGCAGGTGGACGGTTCGCCCCAGCATTTTGACTGTGACGGGGAACAACTGCACATCAAACTTGCCACACCCACGCAGGTAGGGAAACAGATCGAGATTGCGATCGCTTATACTGCCCAAAAACCCCAGCGCGGCATTTACTTCATCGGGCCAGACAAGCACTACCCTAACAAACCCGTGCAAGTTTGGACTCAAGGCGAAGATGAAGATTCCCGCTTCTGGTTTCCCTGCTTCGACTATCCCGGACAGCTAGCAACTTCAGAAATTCGCGTCCGAGTTCCCAAACCGTTGATAGCTATCTCCAACGGCGAACTAATTAATACAGAAGATGTTGGCGAAGACAAAATTTATCACTGGTTGCAGAAAGAAGTTCATCCCACTTATCTGATGACTTTGGCAGTTGGAGATTTTGCCGAAATTCAAGATACTTGGAATAGCAAACCCGTAACTTATTATGTAGAAAAAGGTCGGGAAGAAGAAGCCCGCCTCACTATGGGCAAAACGCCCCGAATGATTGAATTTTTCAGCGAAAAGTTTGGCTATCCTTATCCTTTTCCCAAATACGCACAAGTTTGCGTTGATGACTTCATTTTTGGGGGGATGGAGAACACCTCGACAACGCTGCTGACAGACAGATGTTTGATAGATCAAAGGGCATCTTTGGATAATCGCGGTAGCGAAGGTTTAGTCGCCCACGAACTCGCCCACCAATGGTTTGGGGATTTAGTGGTGATTAAGCATTGGTCTCATGCTTGGATCAAAGAGGGGATGGCGACCTACTCTGAGGTGTTGTGGACGGAAAGCGAGTATGGTTTGGAGGATGCAGCGTACTATCGACTGAATGAGGCGCGTAACTATTTTATCGAAGATAGCAGTCGTTATCGTCGTCCGATCGTTACTCATGTCTACCGGGAAGCGATCGAACTTTATGACCGACACCTCTATGAAAAAGGTGCCTGCGTCTACCACACAATCCGCGCCGAATTGGGAGATGAGTTGTTTTTCCGGGCAATTCATACTTTTGTCCAAGACAACGCCCACAAAACTGTGGAAACTGTAGACTTGCTGCGGGCGATCGAAAAGACTACTGGTCGCAATTTGCTGTTTTTATTTGACCAGTATGTTTATCGCGGCGGACATCCAGACTACAAAGTTGCCTATTCCTGGGATGGCGATAGCAAGTTGGCTAAAGTGACAGTCACTCAAACTCAGGCAAAAGAAGGCAATAATGGCAGTGATAGCGGGTTGTTCGATCTGAAGATTCCGATTGGTTTTGGCTATACCCAAGAAGACAAATTTAAAGAGTTTAAAACTTTTACGGTAAGAGTACACGAACGGGAACAAACTTTTTACTTCCCGTTGGAAGAGAAGCCGCAGTTTGTCAGTTTTGATGTTGGAAATCACTATCTAAAAACTGTGTCTTTGGAGTATGCAGTTGCTGAACTGAAGGCGCAGTTGCAATTCGATCCTGACCCAATCTCGCGGATCTACGCGGCTGAGACTTTGGCGAAAAAAGGCAGCTTAGAGGCGGTAAAAGCGCTATCAGATGCACTGGAAAAAGATGCTTTCTGGGGTATTCGCGCCGAAGTTGCCAAACAGCTAGCTGAAGTGAAACTCGACCAAGCAGGTGAAGCCTTAGTTCATGGTTTGAACGATGAAAACCCTCTAGTCCGCCGCGCTGTGGTGGAAGCCTTAGCTAAAATTAAGACAGCCGAAAGTTATGACGCTGTGAAACATCTGCTGGAAAAAGGCGACGCCAGTTACTATGTGGAGTCGTCAGCAGCTCGTACAATTGGGGGAATGGTAGCATCACCTATCCTTAAAGATCGGGAAGATGAAGCGATCGCACTCCTTAGCCGTATACTGCGACAAAAAGCTGGGTGGAATGAGGTGGTGCGGACTGGTGCGATCGCAGGTCTCAGTCAGTTAAAAACATCACCTGTAGCGGTCGATCTGATTTTGGAATACACTTACCCCGGTATCCCCCAACCTTTGCGCCTAGCCGCAATTCGCGCTTTGGGTGCGGTTTCCACAGGTCAGACGCCGAACAACGTCGATTGGATTTTGGCACACTTACAAGAGTTATCCAGAGAAACTTTCTTCTTAACACAGGTAGCAGTTGTTATAGCGTTGGGACAGATGGAGACAGCCAAAGCTATCCCAGTACTGAACTCATTGGGCGATCGTACACCCGATGGGCGCGTCCGCCGTATCGCTGAGGAAGCAGTGCAAAAGGTACAGCAAGTTGCTGGTACTGACCAGTCTGTCAAACAGCTGCGGGAAGAACTCGACCAGTTGAAAAAATCAAATCAGGAATTGATGAGTCGTTTGGAGAGTCTCGAAGCTAAGTCAAAATCAAGCTAACCAGCAACCTGTGGAGAATCAGAGGTTGAACGAAGCGGAGTTGGCGACAACCCGGCTTCGTTCAAATCCTGATTGGTAAAAGTTGAAAATTCTCTGATTACGATCTTTTTATTGATAATCTACGTATTAATACGTAAATAATTTTAGCATAACAGTGAAAAGGTAGCCTTTAAGTCGCTATAAATCTTATTTTACTCCAATTGGCAATAGTAGTTTTACATATTACAGTACAATAAATTATACTTCGCTTACAGGTTTACTTAGAGCCTTAGTTCGATCGATCGTCTTTAAGGATCGTTGAAGAAAAAGAGCGATCGCACACAGAAGCTTTAAGAACCGTACAGATTATATGAAGATATGAAGAAGTTGGAGTCCTTTACTAGACAGAGCCTTAAGCGTTTGTATAGAGTTGAACTTACAAGGGTTCAGTCAGAACTGAGCTTGCGAACAGAAAGCTTAAAGCATAAGTTCCAAGCCGTTCGTCGAGTGGTTAACCCCCCTGTGATTAGAAACACTGCTCTGTAGTGAGAAGTCACAGGATGTAAAAAGCAATTTTGTTACATCCTAAAAGTGTTCCCAGTCGATCGCTATTCAAAATCTGGAGATTTTACTGATATGAAAAACACACTTTCAACTTTACTCGGCTCCTCCTTACTCGCTGCTGGTGTTGCTATTGCAGCTTCAGCCTTTACCGCCACCTCAGCACAAGCCTTCAGCTTATTTATCGACCCTCAGTACGGCTCTAGTAATACTCCCGCGACTGGTTCCACAGCTAAGTTGGACTTTACTTTTTCTCAGGTGGGTAGCGACGTTCTACTCAATCTTGGTATTAAGAACACGACTGGCACTGTTACACCTACGGTGACGACATCTGGAGCAACCAAGTCAACTCTGGTTGGTGTAGGGTTTGATTTGGCAAGTATCATCAGCTCATACACCTACAATGCAGGAACCAGCGCTTTTACAAAGCTTTACGGCGATTCAAGTTTAACTAACCAGTCGGTAGCGGGTGATGCTAGTCTACAGCCCTTTGGTACATTTGACGTTGGTATTCGCTCTGCTGGTTCGGGGAACTTTACAGGTGGAAATCCCCAGGCAGGTCTGACCGCAGGTAATTATACTTCCGTCAGCTTTACACTCAAAGGCACAAACCTCACTGCTTCCGGTGTTGAAACTGCATTCCAAACTGGATTGAGCGATGGTTCGCTAAGAGCAGTCGGTCGTTTCCAGCAGGTAGGCGGTGGTGTTAATTACTCTGGAGCTACCAGTGACAAAGTGCTAGCTGGCGGCGTTACAGGCGGTGGCGGCAATACCGGCGGTGGCATTAAAAAGATCCCAGAACCCGCTTCTTTGGCAGGTCTAGGCTTAGTAGGTGCTTCACTGGCAGCATCGCGCCGTCGCAAGGTTAGCCAAAGCATCTAGTTTTTGGTTGAAATCGGGCAAGAAGTTGAAAGTGCGTTGCGCTTCCAACTTCTTTTTTTGCTAGTTGCGAGTTCATACAGATTCTAATAAAGAACAGCTCGCCATTTTCGATTTCGTAGCCCACCAACTCCGGTCGATCGCGCTCAGCGGCTCGACCGCTTTTTTTTGAAGTTGTTTGAGCGATCGCCTGCTGCGTGCAAATCCGGGTCTTTTGGAATTATTATGCTAATCTTCATACTGAACATTTTTGTAGGGACACGGCATCATAAATATTTCGGTCATACGAAAATTTTAATTATGCCGTGCCCAAATCAGCATATTTGACAAGGGAACAACCGTCCATCCGTGTTTATTGCAGCGCATTAGCGCCTCAGCCTGCAAATCCAGCATCAGAGACCTGGCCAACTCATTAACTACACTGTGTTTTTGCGGTAACTACTCAAAAAAACCACTTTTAACATTTTCAATCGTGAAAAGGTGTGTATTGGTGCTGAACATAATCCAGGCATTGATTGAAAAAATACTTAGTGATTCGCTATTATAATTACTCGATACTAATTTACTAGAGTAGAACTACGCAAAAATAAACCGTTCCGAAAATATCTAAGCCAAGCCCATCCATTCATACGGTTTGACTTAGATATTTTTTTTAAGGAAAATCAAGCAAAAAATTGGAAGTACACATAAGCTTAATCAACGGCTCAGTTATATAAAGAGATGAATAAGCTTACGATTTTCATATAGACAGCCATTGAAACCCTGGTATACAGTAGAACTTGTAAGGAACAAGCACTGACGAGATTTAGGTAAAAGCCAGCCTCTACCGTTCAGTCTACCTAATCGAGGGGTTAGTCCCTCTGTAAAAAAAACACACAAACAGTCAGCATAGGTCGCAAATTTAATTACACAAATTTATTTTGTGCCAAGACTGAGCCAGAAACGCCATTATTCCGCTAAACATGAGGTTTGAATTAACATGAAACGAGTATTATCTACTTTAATTGGGTCTTCCTTCCTCGCAGTTGCTGGTGTTGCAGTTACTTCTTCTTTCACACCCGCAGCTGCTGCATCGCTGACTTTCAACACCGTTAATTTCACTGGCGATCTGCTTAAAGTTAACTATATCCTCGATGACATAGCAGCAGGAGCGGGAAAAATTCAGTTTAAGGTTGACGTTGTAACTGACTTAACCTACAAAAATATCGCCGACCTACGCGGAGTCTTCTTCAACATTGGGGATGACAGTCTCCTAAGCGATCTGATGGTAACAGGCTCAGACGTAACGACATCTGTGTTTGGCCCCGCTGGGACTGTTCAAACTGTCGGCAATGCGAATCTGAACGGCGATGGGAACACGCACTTATTCGATGTTGGCGTAGAAATTGGTACTAATGGTCTAAAGGGCGGTAGCGACGATTTTCAATCGACCATCTTTACCTTAGCCACCAAATCAGGGAAGGCTTTGAGCTTGGATCTGTTTGCCAAGCAGGAATTTGGGGTTCGCGCAACCAGCGTAGGAATTGGAAGAAATCGCGAGGGTAGTAGCAAACTTGCAGGAATAGCCCCGCAACCTCCAGCTCCTCCAGCCCCGCAACCTCAAGCTAAGAGTGTACCCGAACCCAGTACAGTGGGCGCACTCTTGCTTACTGGTCTTGCAGCTCTAGGTCTGGGCAAAAGACGGAAGGAAAACAAACAGTAGGATCGAGTGCTAGTTGAGCTACTGTTCGATCGCCCCTAGAAGATAGGTATTCTAAAGAAAGCTTCTCACATCTGAATATGTTGAGAAGCTTTTTGTTTTTAGGATTGAGTTTTTATTAGACTAAAATAAAGTAATATTGCTTAATATTTGAGGATGTTATGGCTGCCAACGTAGAAATCTATACTTGGAGAACTTGTCCCTTCTGCATCCGTGCTAAGGCTTTGCTGAAGCAAAAGGGGGTGGAGTTCACTGAATACAGCATCGATGGAGATTGGGAAGCAAAGGCAAAAATGACTAAACGCGCCAACGGTCGCACTTCTGTACCTCAGATTTTTATCAACGATCGCCATATCGGTGGATGCGACGATATCCACGAACTCGATGCTTTAGGCAAACTCGACGAACTTCTGCAATAGTTATTAGTCATTGGTCATTATAAAAATACCTTTGACAACTGACAACTAACAACTGACAACTGACAACTGAC
>CASBRD010000048.1 GCA_949128025.1 Oscillatoriales cyanobacterium PMM_0008
ACCTTAAATAGCTTAGAGCCTTTAAGATAGTTAGGCGGTTTTGGCTTAAAATGCAGCTGACCTTTGATATACAAGTCTCTTAATTGTTTGAAAGACCTGAATGTTTCCGTAACGGACATTAATGTTTGTTGCATTGGTATTGATGGCATTGAAGACCCACATCACGGATAATATAGAGAAGACCACTGTGGTTAAAACCACCCGTGTCGCTTATATCTCAGCCCTAAAGGGACTGAGTTTTACGCTTACCGTGTATTCTTATAACAAACCCGGATTTGGTATAAGGTCTTTGGAAGTCCCTAAGTCGGCACCATAGACAGGGAAACTACCGATCGCGGAAATCTGCCCTTCAATGCGGACAAAACGGGACAGGGGAGTTGTTCCTGCAAATTCTCCGGTTTACTCCAGGTGAAAGGCGCAGCTTTAGCCGCAGACATCCACAGCAAACGTTTCGCCCGCGTCATGGCAACGTAGAGGAGACGAAACTCCTCAGCTGTCTTGAGATATCCAGCTTGTTCCCAAGCAGCCGCTACTTCTGGCAAGGGAAATTCATCGTGAAGACTAGCACGAATTTGGGCGCGGGCTACTTCTGCCAAAGTAAAGTCGCCCAGAAACTGAGACGGTGCTGGTATCCGCAGACTACCGGGAATCATTGAGGCGTGCAAAAACGGGATAAAAACGTAGTCCCAATCTAGCCCTTTGGCTTTGTGCATCGTGATGATCGTCAGCTTACCAGGTTGAGTAAATTGGCTCTCCGTACCTTCAGTATCAACTGGTTCAAACCTTTCTGAAGTGACGATTTCGCTCAGCGCGTTTAGAGTATTCGGCATGGAACTGTTACCCGCTGTTTGTCGGAATATCCGTTCGGCTAATTTGTCGGCGGTAGCAAGTTCGGTTTGGTCGTAATTCAAAGCTAAAGCTAGGAAGGTAATCAGTTGGTAGTGGGGCAACTCAATTCTGGCGCGGAGTAACTTAGTACAGAAGCTACGCGCTTTAAGCACTACCTCTGTCTGGGGTGGGTCGAGGGGGCCGGGGTAGAGAAACTGCTCTGGTAGACTGGCGAGGGGGTTGAGATCTTGTGGGGGTATCAGTTGACGTTCTACCAGCACTTCTAAGGCGGCTTTTAAGTGGTCGGGGGAATGGGGCCGATCGAGGAATTGCAGCAGAAACAGGATTTCTGCTGGAACTTTTGTATAGAGAGTCTGCTGAATGACATCGAATATATCTATCTGATTTCCATATTCCTGTCTTAGCTGTTGGGCAACAAATCGTCCTTGGTCGTTTGTCCGCACTAAAACTGCTGCCGATCCTACCCCACTCTCCTTGTTAATAGGGGCTAATAATTCGATCGCTCGATCGCCAATTAGCTGGACTGTATGATGAATGTCGCCAGGAGTATAGATTTCCAGACCGCGACCGACTGGGGCGGGGTTAGCATCGGGTTGGGGGTCACCTGCTGTAACTGGGAGAATTTTCTGGGGGCGAAAAGGTTGGGCTGTACCTGCCAATTGGGAGTTATTTACCCAGTCGAGGACAAAGTTAGCCGCATCGATGATAATCTGGCTGCTACGACCGGCTCGATCCATTGTCGCCAGTAGGTTTTCGGCTTTGCAGGCTTCGCAAAAGTCGCGGAAATACTTTGGATCGGCGGGAGTGAAAGTGGAGTTAATTGCCTGATTTGGGTCGCCAACTCGCACCAGGTTTGGCGGTGCATCCGCGTTATTTGGGTCGGTTGCCAGAATTTCTAATAATTTGGTTTGCAGAGGAGAAGAGTCTTGCGCTTCGTCTTCAAAGACGGCAAATACTTGGTTTTGCCAAAGACGGCGGGCGTTTTCGTTCTCCAGGACTCGCAAGGCGGCGAGAATCATTTCGTCGTAGTCGATGAAGTCGCGCGATCGCAATAAGTCCTGATAATTTTCGTATAAGCCAGCTGCTAGAGCTAAAATTTCATATTCATCTCTAGTCTCGTTACTCAATTCCCACAATTTTGCAGGCAAGTAACCAGAACTTTTTGCTTCATTAATTACCGTTTTAGCCAGTGAGGGCAAAACTTCTGTGCGTAAAACCGACTGACGGCGCAATCGTTCGGTTTCCTCGCCGTCAAATTGCTGTCCTTCTACCAAAACTTGATATCTGCGGGGATTTGCGGCAATCCACCGTTCCACCGCAGTCCGAATTAAGCGGTGACTGCGATCGGGCGTGACTATGGTAACGTTATCTAAATTCAACCCAGATAGTTCTGGATGACGGTTGGCAATGTTCAGCGCTAAACCGTGCAATGTATGGACAACAAAGCCTATTTGTGCTAAAGATAATTGCTCTCGCAGATATTTGCGAATTTTGGCTTTGATATTGGCAGCAGCTGAACGGGTAAAAGTGACGACGACAAGCTGGCGACGGTTATGCAGTTGGTTACGTGCGATCGCAATCGCAGCTGCACCCGCCATCCCCGTAGATTTACCCGCACCGGGAACCGCAGAAACCGCCAGCGGGCCACCCCGCCAGTCTGCCATTTGTCTTTGTCCTTCCCGCAGACTATTACGGATAAGTTGTAAAGCTTCTTCTTTGTCAAAAGTCATAACTATAGCTAGGGGCTAGGGGCAAGAAAAGTCAAAAGTCACTCATTCAAAAGTCAAAAAATAATTAATGACAACTGACAACTGACCACTGACCACTGACAACTGACAACTGACCACTGACCACTGACCACTGACCACTGACAACTGACCACTGACCACTGACAACTGACTTAAAATCAGAGTACAACCCACAGTGTAAAAATCCTCATGGAACTGTTGCACCAGCCGGAAGATATCGTTGCCGAACGGTATCAGATTGTCAACATCTTAGGCCAAGGTGGAACGGGGACGACTTACGAGGCAGAAGATCTGCAAACTCGTAAGCGGGTGGCGATCAAAGGGCTGTCCCTAGACCGCATGGCTGACTGGAAAGTTTTAGAATTGTTTGAACGAGAAGCCAGCGTCCTTTCCCACTTGAATCATCCCGGCATTCCTTGTTATATAGACTATTTCCAGGTGGAAACACCGAATAACCATAGTTTCTACCTGGTGCAAGAATTGGCAGAGGGCCGATCGCTCTTTTCTTTGGTGCAAAGCGGATGGCACACAACGGAAAAGGATGTTCGGCAGCTAGCTAGCCAAATTTTGGATGTTTTGAGCTACCTGCACCAACTTACCCCACCAGTTATCCACCGAGATATCAAACCTCATAACATTGTTCGGCGCGAAGACGGACAAATATTTTTAGTGGATTTTGGTTCGGTCAAAGCCACTTATCAGAATACAATTACTGCTGGCAGTACGGTCGTCGGCACTTACGGCTACATGGCACCAGAACAGTTTCGGGGACAAGCTTTCCCAGCAACCGATCTGTATGGCTTAGGAACAACTTTACTCTATGTGCTGACGCATAAATCGCCCTCGGAATTTCCTTCTCGCCAACTCAAGATTAATTTCCGCTCTCAGCTACCATTTTCATCTGAGTTCGCAGACTGGTTGGAAAAGCTGCTGGAACCCGCAGTGGAAAACCGATTTTTGTCAGCTAAGGAAGCACTCTCGGTGCTAAAGGGTGAGGGAGTTCTCGTACCGATACACCGCCGACCCGCTGGCACTCGTGTCGCTTTTACTAAAACCCAGAAGCGTTTAGTGGCAGAACTTCCCCGGAATGGATGGGGATACAGGGATGTGTACAATTTAATTTCTGCGCTGATTTCGCTGGTAATATCATCTTTCTTCTTCACTTTGCTGCCGTTTATTTTCTTTAGCCCATTTTTCTGGCTTTTTCCGCTTGGTGCGATTATTTTGGGGATGTTTGGGCTGGCAAAGCTCCAAGAAATCGTGTTTAAATTACTGGGTCGTACAAAACTGGAAATTGACCGACAAAACTTCCGATTGCGATGGTCGTTATTAGGAATGTTCTACCAAGTCCAGGGGCGCATCCAGGATATCGATCGCGTAGAATTGAGTGAATTTGTGCGACCAGAGGATGAGTGGTATGCCAAATTGAAAGGGGAAATTCCTCAACCAACAATAGCCTGTACTTTGGTGGAAGGAGTTCGCACCCACCGTTTTGGCTGCTGGCTAACGCCGATCGAGAAAGACTGGTTAACGCAGGAAATAGCCGCTTTCCTAAAAAAACCGCTGGCAATTCAATGAAATTCTCTCGCCATTACCTGGGGTTGGCTTTAGCTCTAGTTCTGGGAACTACCCTCAGATTCTGGAATCTTGACTTCAAGCCATTGTGGTTGGATGAAGTAATTACCGCTTTGTTCACTTTGGGAAGATCTTACAATGATGTGCCTCTAGATGTAGTTTTTCCCCTCAACCGCCTGGAGCAAATCTTTACTTTCAATCCTGCTAGCAGTTGTGGGGAAATTGCCCGCACGCTAGCCATGCAGTCTACTCATCCACCCTTGTTTTTTTGCCTGATGCAGGCTTGGGTAGGAAAACTCAGTACTCACCATTCAGCACTCACCACTGAGTTGCGATCGCTACCTGCTTTATTTGGAGTAGGTGCGATCGCATCTGTTTACTGGCTCAATAGAGTTGCCTTCTCCCCAAAAGCCGGACTAATGGCAGCTGCTTTAATGGCTGTCTCTCCCTTTGGTGTCTACATTTCCCAAGAGGCACGTCATTACACCCTTCCGGTAATGATGATTACGTTATCTTTATCAGCACTGATCCAAATTCAGCAAGACCTTCAGCGACAGCAATTGCGATCGATCGTTTGGTTAAGTTGGGTAGCATTTAACACTATTGGTTTATACGTTCACTACTTTTTTATCCTGGCCTTACTAGCTCAGCTAGCGATCGTACTGGTGTTTGTTTATAACGCAAAAATTAAAAGTTTCCGTCTTCGGCTTTTGGTTTTTGCCTTTTGGCTTTTACCTTTTTTCTTCTTCATACCCTGGCTACCAGTATTACTGGGGCATTTTGGGCGTCCCGAAACCAGTTGGGTACCACCGCCAGAAAATATTGCGCCTCTATACCAAACCCTAGCTGCTTGGTTGCTGATGGTGATTGCCTTGCCTGTAGAAAACCAACCGCTGTGGATTGCGATTCCTGTCAGTTTGCTGATGCTTGTCTTTGGCAGTTGGCTGGTCAGGCAAGTATTCCCAGGAGTAAGACAATTATGGCGCAATTCGGCGACTCATCTGGCTACCTTGACTCTGGGGATTTTTATCCTTTTTGTGTTGTTGGAATTTTTTGCGATCGTATATCTATTGGGTAAGGATATCACTATTGCTCCCCGCTATAACTTTGTCTATTATCCAGCTATCTGCGCTTTACTGGGAGCCAGTCTCGTCAGCAGGGGAGCAGAAGAGCGGGGGAAGAGCGGCAATTACTTATCAGCAATTACCCATCATCAATTCCCAATTCCGACTGTTTTATTGGTTGGGACGATTGGCTGTATTTTTGTCGTTCATAATTGGGCTTTTCAAAAGCCATATAATCCTCAGCAAGTAGCGCAAGATATGCTACTAGGCAAACCAGACGCGCCGCTTATGGTTGTGATGGGATACGACGATTCTCAGGATATAGCTTTGGGACTTAGTTTTGCTTTAGCGATTCATAAATTTAATTCAAACAAATGTAATATAACCGCAGAAGCCTGTCCAAAATTTGCTTTTTTTAATCGATCTTCTGGCTACGATTCAGTTTGGCAAAACTTATCTCAACTACCTACACCATCAACACTACCGCTAAATTTATGGGTGGTTGCCCCTGGACTCAGACGCCGTGACTATCCACCGCAGCTAGGACTTTCCGAACAAACAAGTTGCACTATTGACCCCGAAGAGTACCACCGCATTGGTATTCCCTATCAGCTTTATCGTTGTCAATAGTCATTGGTCATTGGTCAGTATACTAAAAGTAAAAAGTTTATGTAGAAGCTATTAATGATTTTAGACCATCAACAGCTTCAGGGGAAAAATCTAATGGCAGTTTAAAAATAACAATTGACTAGAAAGTAAAATAAAGCGTCATATCATGTCCTTACGCATCGGTTACCTAAAAAAATCGTGTAATTATTCTTATCTGCGTTAATCTGCGTTCATCTGTCTTCATCTGCGGTAAAAATTTAACCACCGATGACAACAGACAATTTAACGATCTCACTCATGTAGTAAAGATATAACCAGACACTTTTTTACCCGACGACTAAAGTCGCGGCTACACAAACAAAGCCCGCCTGCGCGGGCTTCAAGAAAAAGAAGGTAGTTAACCCGGATTTGGTATCATCCTCCCACACAGCTTTGCTCACTTGCTGATGAATCGGCTCATTGACTAATCACAGCTATTCATCAATTTGCCAAGCATCCTTGGTGAGATTTTCGTCCAGAATTTTCTTTGGACGCAAGATGAGGAGAACTCGCCCAAGTAGGGATTCTGTGGGAGATTCTTCAAACCATTGCATTTGCAACAGTCCTTCTCGCTCAAAAATAAAATAGCTATTCTCTTCCCATTGTCTGGCGGCTCTATCTACCACCACAATGACTTCTTCTCCCAAGTTATTTTTCTGGTTGGGAAGGTCATTACTATTCCATAGAATCGCGATCGGATCTTCTGCACTCAAGATAACTTTCCAGCCCGGTACGGGAACCCACGCGCCCTGTCCAGAAAACTTAACAACCCGAAAAGGCCCAGTTTCCTCAAGGAAGGGAACAGCTTTTAGGTCTTCGGCTGTCAGGGGTAGTTTCCCAACTAAAGGCAGGATGCGGGGTAACTCTTCCTCAACTTCCAGTCGATAAATGGGCAACTGGGGCGCTGGACGACGGGATACTAAGGTAAAATCAGTGAGCAACTTTTCAATTTGTTGCCTAGCACTGTCGCTGCAAACAAATTTTAACCCGCTGGCAATCAAACGCGATCGCTCTTGCAAGTCTGATTGTTCGCGGGCATATTTCCAGTACTGATAAGCAAGGGCGTCGCCGGGACGATCCGTAAATCCAGATGGCAAATTACGCAGCCAGGACAACTCCTTCATCGCTTTGGCTAAGTCCTTGGCAGCGAGGGAGTCAAGCTTGTGTTCCAACACGAAAGTGGCAGCAGCAGCGCGTTGTGGCTGGGTGAGAATGCGAAATTCGTACAAAGTATCGCTGCCAGTGCGTTGGAAATGCGATCGCACCTCATCCGATATTCCAGCATTCACCATACTGGTGTAAACTTGGGAAGCCACGATGACTTGATTCTGCTGGACGGGTTCAAACCCAGTCTCCTGAAAAATTTTCTGTGGGTTTTGGCCTGCCTTTTGCAAAGTCTGGCAAGCCTGTCCCCAGCTAACCCAGGTGCCTTCTTTGCGCCGGAGACTACGCAGTAAATCTTCAACCTCAGCGGTCACATCCGTTGGCTGCGGGTCAGGGTTGGGAGCATCTGGTATTATATCGGTCATAATGGCAAGAGGAAAAAATTAGACGATTATTTGCTTGGATGCCACTTTTGGCTTGAACAGAAGCGATCGACTGGTATTGCAGCCGTCTTTTTCAAATTTAGCGCCATTGCGGGAATAATTTGCTTTAAAGAAGAAAACCTGATTATGCTAGACGCAGATTTTACTAAACACGAGAATTCCCAGTTTCCTTATGTGCTGTCTGAATGGCGATAATTGTTAGGATTCAGGCAGGGTAATTGCCAATCCCAATTGGCTTTATGTAGCAGTAGATTCATATAGTATGGATAATGCCATTCCAGAACTTGAGAGCATCCGGCGTAAACTTATGAGCTTAGAACGACGGAAAAAGCCCAAGATGCTGGTAGTAGACGATGAGCCAGATAACTTGGATCTGCTCTTTCGTACCTTCCGGCGAGATTTTAACGTCCTCAAGGCAGAAAGCGGTGTTCATGCCTTGGAGGTGCTGGCACTTGAGGGCGAAGTTGCTGTGATTATCTCTGACCAGCGAATGCCGGAGATGAAGGGAACCGAGTTCCTCAGCAAAACCGTGCCCCAATTTCCCGACACGGTACGAATCATCTTGACGGGATTTACTGATATAGAAGATCTCGTAGACGCCATTAATTCTGGGCAGGTGTATAAGTACATCACAAAGCCTTGGGACCCCAATGAACTAAAGGCGGTGGTGCAAAGGGCGACAGAGACTTATGAAGTTCTCAAGCAACGGACGGAAGAATTGCGTCGGGCTCAAGCCCAAACGGCTTTGCTTTCGGTGGTAGTGCAGGTTGCCCAAGCAGCTTATAGCGTAGAGGATTGTCTAGAGCCAATTGCAAAGGCTTTTGGCGAAAATTTCCTGGCAGATGGCTGTATTTTGCAAGTGGTGCAGGGAAATTCTTTAAATTCGGCCCAAGGTATCTACAGTGCTGATACCCCGCTGTCAAATTGGCTGGCCCAAGATCCGCTTGCCCTTGATGCGATCGCCACTAAGCAAATGCAGGTATCTGTGAATGTGCCAGCCGATACAAACTTATCTGCGATCGAACACTACCCAGCCTCCGGAGTTCAGGCGCATTTAATCATCCCCATAACCTACCGTTCCGAAGTGCTAGCCGTTCTATCTCTGCAATGGAAACGCCCTTTCCAACTGCGAGAAGATGAAATCAAACTAATCCATCTATCAGCCCAACAAATTGCCTTAGCGCTCTTAAGTACCCGCGCCGCTTAAGCAGCATACAATTTTAGGTTTTCGTGGTCAATTGGTGGCGTTTGATGCCCCACCAATTGACAAATCCCGAATTCATTCTAAATTGCATTATCACATTTTATTAGTCTATGCTAGAATATCATATTGATTTTAAGAACTTTTTTGAGAAACATTTATTCCCTAAATAAATCTAAAATCTAAAATCTGATGACCTTAGATAGTCGTGCCACTGAAATTCGCGCCATCTTTGACCGCATTGCCCCGGTTTACGACTCGTTCAACGATCGGTTAAGCCTCGCCCAGCATCGCATTTGGAAGCAGATGGCGATCAAGTGGAGCAATCCTGGCCCAGGAGATACTTGCTTAGACTTATGCTGTGGCAGTGGAGACCTCGCCCTGATGCTGGCGCGTCAGCTAGGAACTGCTGGAAAAGTCTTTGGAGTAGATTTTTCACCCCAGCAGTTGGCGCGAGCCAAGGCGCGAATGCAAAACCATTATCCACCTCCCTCCATCACCTGGGTAGAAGCAGACGCCCTCAATCTGCCCTTTCCCGACAACCACTTCGACTGCGCCACAATGGGTTACGGACTTCGCAACGTCACCGATATTCCCCGCTGTCTCGACGAGTTACACCGCGTCCTCAAACCCGGTGCCAAAGCTGCCATTCTAGACTTCCATCGACCCAGCGATCCCGCCTTACGCAGTTTTCAGCAGTGGTATCTGGACAACATCGTAGTTCCCACCGCCAAGCATTTCGGCTTAACTGAAGAATATGCCTACATTGGCCCCAGCTTAGACAAATTTCCCACGGGGCCAGAACAGGTACAGCTGGCTCGTCAAGCCGGATTTGCTCCTGCTACTCACTATCAAATTGCCGGTGGGATGATGGGTGTTTTAGTAATTGCCAAATAGAATTAAAGAAGTAGACTTAAAAAACCCGAAACACTAACATCAGACTTTGGACTTAACTGTCTTTAGTCTCGCTTGCCTATTCCGCAACCCTCTGTGGATAGAGCTTTATTTCCAGCAACAAATTTAATTCACCGTTCTTAGTTCTAAGTTGAATCTATCTAACATCTGGCTTTACATTAGCCCTCCCGTACTAGGTGCAGTTATTGGCTATTTTACTAACGACATAGCCATTAAAATGCTATTTCGTCCCTACCGAGCTATATATATCGGTAAGCGACGGCTCCCGTTTACACCCGGTTTGATTCCCGCTAACCAAGAGCGACTGGCAACGCGGATTTCTGACACCATCATGGGTTCCCTGCTGACACCAGAAGAGTTGCAAAACCTGGCGCGAAAGCTGCTGGAAACTGAGCGTGTTCAAGCCGGAATTCTCTGGTTGCTAAGGCTGGGACTCGATCAACTTCAAGCCGATAAGGAACAGCGAACTGCCAAGGTTTTAGCTGGGATTCTCCGGGATTTGCTGGGTGAATCTTTACCGCGCCTGCTTAAGGTTTTAGCGCGGCGTGAAGATTTTCTAGAAGTTCAGATCAACCAAATTTTTGACCAAGTTTTGTTGGAGTTCCAGCTAACCGAACAGCAAGCCAGTCAGTTAGCAGATTGGCTGCTACAAATAGTACTACCGCCGGATGTTTTGCGGATGGCTTTGATTGATTTTCTGACCGATCGCAATATTCAGGTGATTGATGAAGGTTTTCGGGAGAAAACCAGCGGTACTTATTGGGTGGTGGCAAATCTATTCGGTTTGAAAAATACCCTGACTCGCCTGCGTACTTATTGCTTGGATGAAAAAGAGGAAAGTAATGCTCGTTTGAAGGAATTAATCCAATCTTTAGCGATTAAAGAACGGCTGAAGCAATGGCTGCAAAACCTATCTTTACAGAATTTGCCTGTTTCCACAGTGCGCCAATTGCGTAAGACGATGCGCGAAAGTATTCGCTCTTATATTCAAAATCGTGGTGCTGAATTACTGCAAGGATTTAGCGGTTCTATAAACTGGGAAGAAACTGCTTCTTTAGTCCTGAAACGGCTGCGAAGTTCTGCTGTTGTCAATACTTCCTTGGAAGTCATCAGCAAGGAAATGGCTTTGGTTTTGGAACGCTATCTGGAGCGAGATTTAGAAAAAATTGTCCAGCAAGTAATTCCAATTTTGAATATCGATCGCGTGATTATTGAGCGGGTAAAGGCGACTTCGCCCCAGGATTTAGAGGCGGCGATAGAGGGAATTGTTAAAAGTGAGTTGCAAGCGATCGTTAATTTAGGAGGAGTTTTAGGTTTTGTAGTGGGGTTGATTCAGGCGGTGATATTGCTGTTGCAGCAGTAATCTAAATTGGCATACTGGAAATAGATGCGATCGCTCATATCTGGAGCCATAAACATCAGATCTCCCCAGACGATAATGCAAGGTGCGATCGCATTTCATGACTGGGTATCTAGCAGTATCCTCATTGCAGATAGTCCTCGAAATCTGCTATTGGCTCATCAAAATCATCTGATATTGTCACCAAACCTTTGGCACTTCCTGCCTTACGATCCTGTCTAACTGGCGAGATCGGCATCAATTTAACTACAGGTTTATTGTCTTTTGTAATCACAATTTCTTCGCCTTTGATTGCCGATTCAATTAAGGATTGCAAATCTTTAGATGCGTCAGCAAAACTTATTTCCTGCATGGTTTATACCTCTTAAAAACTAATCACATTTTCACCAATAAATCAAAGATCCGGATCTTCTTTATACAACTCCTGCAAGTCCTGATGCTGAGTTTTCCGAGAAGTACGCCGATATCTTTTAGCTTCTAATCTGGGTTCGTATTTACTCTGCCCTTTGCCTTTACTTTTCAACTTCATGCTTGCATCTGCATCGGATTGTTCGTGCAATTGTTCTTGATAGGAAATCGCTTCTTCTAACAAATCCAAATAATACTCATATCTTTCCCAATCTCCTCGCACGATACAATTCGGCTCATCCCGATGCAAGCAATCGCTAAACTGACAGCGAAGAGTCTCTAAGCGCTGTTGTATCTCTGGGAAATACAGTGCTAACTCTTCCCCCACACAATCCAAATCCGGCTGGTTAAAGCCTGGGGTATCGGCTAGCAAACCACCGCTGGGTAATTCAAACAGTTCGACGTGGCGGGTGGTGTGACGCCCTCGGCTGAGTTTGCCGGAAACTTCTGCGACACGCAAATTGACATTGGGAATGAAATAGTTTATAATACTAGACTTGCCAACACCAGAAAGACCAGCCAGAACGCTAATTTTATTATTTAGCCTCTCTCTCAATTCTTCTAATCCAATGCTACCCAGGACGCTGATAAATACGGGTTGGTAGCCCCAGGAAGTGAAGCGTGAGCGCCATTCGGAAAGTTCCGCACCTGTCACCAAATCGCTTTTATTTAGGCATAAGCATATATCTAAGTCTGTAGACTCTGCCTTAATCAGAAAGCGAGTCAGTTGGTATGGGTCTAGGGGAGGGTCTGCGAGGGCAAAAACCAGTAAAATTTGATTGGCGTTGGCGATCGGGGGACGGTCTAGTTCGGTTTCGCGGGGGAAAACTTCTGCGATCGCACCTCTACCTCCGGCCCAGTCCGGTTCTTCGATCGCAACGCGATCGCCCACCATCACTCCTACCCCGATTTTTTTCAGGCGCATTCGGCGGGTACAGAGCAATTCCAATGGTTTATCTACGTCAAGACACTTAGTTTGGTTAGTTTCTTGCGTATCTAAACGCACCCGATAGAAATTTGCCTGTACAGCCAGTACAGTTCCTAGCAACGGTGAAGTCGATTCTCTGGCATTCTGTTCTGCTCTAGCTGAACTCATGCGTGAACTACTCCAACTAACCGTGAGCGGTATAGTTGGAGCTTCCGACTTCACAGGGGAGTGCCTCAAAACAGACTTGCGTCCGCAAGAGTGGTCTTACCTCCCCTCCATCAGCAGAGACGGCTGTTCCATCCGTCTTTAGCATTCTGATTCCTTCTGCTCTAATATTTGTCGCCGCATTTCCGTCCCTATCGTGATCGGTACCGCAATGAGGACAAGTCCATTCCCTCACATCTAACGGCATTTCATCCACTTGATAGAAACAATTAGAACAGAGTTTGGAACTGGGAAACCATCTGTCAATTTCTACTAACTTTCCGCCTTTACGTTCCAGCTTATAAGCTAAGAAGTTGACAAACGTTCCCCATCCACAATCAGATATTGCTTTGGCTAAACTATGATTCCGAACCATGCCCTTAACATGAAGATTTTCCACTACAACAGCTTGGCTATCGCTGGTCAACTTATGACTAAGTTTGTGTAGGAAATCCTGCCTCGCGTTGGCTACCCGTTCGTGAACTTTAGCAACTACCTTCCTGTATTTATATCTAGAATTGCTCCCGTCTTTCTGGCGTGCAAGCTTCTTTTGCTTGCGTTTTAGGTTTTTCTCATGTTTGGCTAAGTGTTTTGGGTTGTCGTACTTAGAAACCTTTTCACCGTCAGTAACAATAGCGAAATGTTTTACACCTAAATCAATTCCGTAGATTTTTCCGTTCGGCTGACGCTCACGGGAGCCTTCAGCAGTTTTAGGGTTTTCGCCTTCTACTTCAGACAAGATAGACGCGAAGTATTTACCTGACGGAGTTCTACTGACGGTTACGGTTTTAATTTTGCCCTCTATGGGGCGATGAATTTTAGCCTTAACTTCACCAACGTCTCCAGGCAATTTAACAATGCCGTCCAACACCTTCACATTTTGCGGGTATTGGATTGACTGCCTACCTTTCTTTGATTTGAATCTTGGCAATCTTGCCCGTCCTTCAAAGAAGTTCTTGAAAGCCTTAGTCAAATTCAAAGTTGTTGACTGCAAAACTTGGGAATAGCAATTCACAAGCCATGCTGTTTCTTCCGACTTTTTTAGCTTTGGCAAAACTTTATTGAGAGCTATCTGATTCAATCCTTTGCCTGTTTCTTTGTACGTTTCATTGCACAAATTCAAAGCATGATTCCACCACCATCTAGCACATCCCATTGCTTGACCAAGCTTCTGGGATTGCTTTGGAGTTGGATAGATTCTGACTTTGACGGTCTTGTACAAGGGTTTCAGGTAAGCTTATATTAACAGTAAAGATTATAGCACGACCAAGAAAAATGTGGACGCTACGCGATTTGTTAGCTGGTCGTCATTCATCCCTACCTAAAATGTGAGTGTTTCTTTGGTATTTTTAGGTAGGGATGAATGACGACATTTTCTGTTAATCTAGAGGTCGCCGTACTAAAATGGCAAAAAAGCCATTTCTTTCTTCAACTTGTTCTAGCTGATAACCTTCCATTACTAAGCTATCGGGAACTTGCTCGATCGGCTCGCCCGGATCTAACCACACTTCCAACAAAGAGCCTTGAGACATTTGCTCCAGGCGGAGTTTGGTACGTACAAAATTAATCGGGCAAGGAGTGCCGCGCAGATCGAGATGGGCGTCAGGAGTTGATAGGGCCGGATTACTCATTTGTTGAATATATTTCCAAAAAATCCTTCTATACCGCCTTTACCAGTGCGATCGCCCCTAATTTTCGCCAATTTTTCCAAAAGTTCCCGCTCCTCAGTCGTAATGCGATTGGGAATTTCAATGCCCACCGTAATCATATGATCGCCCCGACTCACCGGATTCCCCAGCTTAGGTACGCCCCGATTTTCCAATTTCAGAACTGTATTTGGCTGAGTTCCTGGAGGAATCATTAATTCCTCCGGCCCATCGACCGTATTTACCTCGATTTTACAGCCCAAAATTGCCTGCAAGTAGCTGATCTGGATTTGCGACAGAATATTGATCCCATCTCGCTGGAACTCTGCATCTTCATTAACAAACAAGTACACATACAGATCCCCAGACGGGCCACTCCGCTGACCGGCATCGCCTTCATTAGCTACTCTCAGGCGGGTGCCATCATCAACCCCCGCTGGAATAGTAATTTTAAGCTTCTTGGTGACCTGCTTTTGACCCTTACCGTCACAGGATTCGCACTTATCTTCAATCATCTGTCCTGTGCCATTACAGTTCGGACAGACTGAAACCTGGGTAAAGCTACCAAAGGGAGTCCGAGTCACGCGACGGACTTGGCCCGAACCGCTACAAGTTGAGCAGGTTCGAGGTCTAGTGCCCGGTTTAGCGCCCGTTCCGCTGCATACTTCGCAGGTTTCCAGATGGCTGATGCGGATTTCCTTCTCGCCGCCAAAGACAGCTTCGCGGAATTCCAGCTTCAGATCCAGGCGCAGATCGTCCCCACGGGTGGGGCTTCCTGGCCTGCGCCCAGTCCGAGTGCCCTGTCCGCCAGCAAAACCGCTGAAGAAGCTTTCAAAAATGTCGGCGAAGCCACTCATATCGCCGAAATCTTGATAGCCAGCTGCGCCAGCACTTGCTACGCCTGCTTCGCCAAAGCGATCGTAGCGTGTACGCATTTCAGGCTCTGAAAGCACTTCGTAGGCACGGTTAATTTCTTTAAAGCGCTCTTCAGCCCCTGGTTCTTTATTCACATCAGGGTGGTACTTCCGAGCTAGGCGACGGTAAGCTCGCTTGATTTCTTCTTTATCGGAGTTGCGAGAAACACCGAGAATTTCATAGTAGTCGGCCATAAAGAGCGCTTTGCAGAAGAATTTTAAATTAACACAGAGATTGAAACAAATTATTCAACGGCCTCGTAATCCGCACTGACCGTATTCTCGTCTTCAAAATTAAAATCGAAATCTTCCTCTCCTTCAGACCTAGTTTCTAGATCGTCCCTAAACTCTGGCGTTGAGGCTGGATAAGATTCGTCATACTCGTCTTGATGCTGATTAGCTTGCTTGTACACTTCCGCACCAATGACAAATAGCATTTGTTGGAAGTCATCAATCTGTTGCCTCATGTCGTCTAGGCCGATCGAGGGATCTGCTACTGCGGCTCGCAGTTCTACCGCCTTTTGTCGAGCCTGCGCTTTTAGTTCCTCACTGATAAATTGACTGTTTTCTTTGAGCGTCGAGTCATAACTATAAAATAGGCTATCTGCCTGATTTTTGACGTCGACGACTTGCTTGCGCTTGCGGTCTTCCTCGGCGTACACTTCTGCGTCCAGCCGCATCCGTTCCACTTCACCGGCACTCAAGCCACCAGTATTGGTAATCCTGATGCTTTGCTCTCGACCCGTGCCTTTATCTTGAGCCGAAACTCTGAGAATACCATTGACATCTATCTCAAAAGTTACCTCAATTTGCGGCACGCCGCGAGGGGCTGGAGGAACGCCAGCGAGTAGGAATTTGCCCAGACTTTTGTTGTCGCGAGCCATTGCCCGCTCACCTTGTAGAACGTGGATTTCTACTGATGTTTGTCCGTCTGTGGCAGTTGAAAACACTTGAGACTTGCTCGTAGGAATAGTCGTGTTGCGCTCAATAATTTTCGTGAACACCTCTCCCAAGGTTTCAATCCCCAGTGACAGCGGCGTCACATCCAATAGCAGCAAGTCCTTAACTTCACCACCAAGCACGCCAGCTTGAATTGCGGCTCCCAGGGCCACAGCTTCATCGGGATTGACTGAGCGATCGGGTGTTTTCCCCCCAAAGAACTGACGCAGCGCATCTTGTACTGCTGGTGTCCGGGTAGAACCACCCACCAGGATAATCCTGTCTATGTCATCCGGCGTCATATTGCAGTCTTTCAGAGCCTGCTTCATCGGTTCGATGGTACTTTCCACCAGATGACCTACCAGCTCTTCAAATTTTGCTCTGGAGAGCGACATTTCCAAATGCTTTGGCCCTGTCTCATCTGCTGTAATAAACGGCAAGTTAATTGACGTATTGACCGTACTGGAGAGTTCTATTTTGGCTTTTTCTGCGGCTTCCCGCAGGCGCTGGAGGGCCATTTTATCCGGTGATAGGTCAATGCCCTCTGTTTTTTTAAAGTTCTCGATCATCCAGCGGACTAGGCAATTGTCAAAGTCATCGCCACCCAAGTGGTTGTTGCCAGAAGTAGCCCTGACTTCAAACACGCCGTCACCCAGCTGCAAGATGGAAACGTCGAAAGTGCCGCCGCCAAGGTCAAACACCAGTACCCGGTTGTCTTCGTGCTGTTTGTCCAAGCCGTAGGAAAGAGCTGCTGCTGTGGGTTCGTTAATGATTCGCAGCACTTCCAGTCCGGCGATCGTACCGGCATCTTTGGTTGCCTGCCGTTGGGCATCTGTGAAGTAGGCAGGCACCGTAATCACGGCTTGATCGACGGGTTCCCCCAAGAAGTTTTCCGCATCCTGCTTGAGTTTTTGCAGGATCATGGCTGAGATTTCTTGAGGGGTATAATTTTTCCCCCGAACTTTGACATCGACGGTATCGTCTTTGCCTCTGACGCCGGTGTAGGGAACTTGCGATCGCTCCATTTCCGTGTCATCCCAGCGTCGGCCTATAAAGCGTTTGATGCTGTAAATTGTATTTTCAGCATTCATTACTGCTTGCCGCTTCGCCAGCTGACCGACCAAGCGTTCGTCCGCTTTGCCAAATCCCACTATGCTGGGCGTCGTTCGCCCTCCTTCCGAGTTGGGGATCACCACGGGTTGCCCGCCTTCTAGAAAGGCGACACAACTATTCGTGGTGCCCAGGTCGATGCCAATGACTTTTCCCATAGATCGCGGCAGTGTGGTGGATGCTTTTGTTGATGGTTGTTGAATTTTGGATTCGATCTAAAATCTCAAATCGTCAGTATCCATCAACTTTCCGATGAGGTCAGCTGACTTTCTTCTGAGGTTACCACGGGTTCAGGAGCAGCAGCAACTTTAACCATCGCGTGACGCAGGACTCTCTCTCCCAGGTAATAACCGGGCATCAATTCCTCAGTCACGGTTCCTTCTGGATATTCATCTGTTTGTTCCGTTCCCACAGCTTCGTGAAGGTTGGGGTCAAACTCTTTCCCCTTCGGACGCATCGGCGATACCCCAAGGCGTTTCAGGCTGCTTACCAATAGTTTGTAAACGCTCTGATAGCTCTTGTGAATGTTTTTCTCCTGTTCGGTTTGAGTTTTAATCTGCGACTGCGCCCGTTCAAAATTATCGACAACCGCCAGTAATTCAGTAATTGTGGCGCATTTTATCTGCAGTTCCAACTCTTCCTTTTCTTTCTGCGTCCGCTTGCGGAAGTTTTCAAAATCAGCCGCAATCCGCATATATTGATTTGTGCGATCGTCCAGCTGAGCTTTTTGTGTTTCCACTTCCTGCTCCAGCGCCGCTATTTCTGCTTCCATTTCCTCCCGAAGAGAAGTATCCGCCTCCGCTTCTACATCTGCTTCGGAATTTTCGTCAACACCGGCTTCCTCAGAGAAGAGCCCAGCTTCGGCCTGGAAGTCCATCTCGGCTGTATCCCTGGCGATTTCCTCAGGAGCGTCCTGAGTTAGGTTTTCAGTTTTATCTATCTGCTTAACTTCGTCAATCATCTTATATTTATCCCGGTTAAGAGACTGCTAGCGAGAGCGACCCAGTTTGTTTAATTTTTGCGCTAGCTCCCCCTTTCACTTTACTTTATCTGTGTGAGGCGCTGGATAGCCTGTACAAATATTTGTTTGCCCAATTCGCCACCGCCATGAACCGCTGACTGATAGTAAGATAGCTTGCGACATCCTGCTAAAGGGAGCGTAAGCCTATGGATTCCGTGATTCCCTCAGCTTAAATTTTACGCTAAATAGCCTTGAAAGTGATGGTCATCTCATATTTTTGCTTGATTTTCCCCGCCGGCAATTTGGCTGAAGCTAAAATCGTAGTAGCAACTTAGTAGTTATCAGAGCGATACAATGCCACGCAAAAACGGTGTTTGGATTAACTTTCAAGCAACTGGGGAAGAGAAGCAAAGACTTCGATACTACTGCCAGCAAACCCAACGCTCTCAAAGCGACGTTCTGCGAGAATTCATCCGTTCTCTTCCAGAACCGAAATCCAGCCCAGAAAATAAACCAGAAGATTGGCAGAGTTCACCAACAAATTAACGACGCAATCGCTTGCGGTGTGGTGAGGGTGGATGCCAATTCTGTAAAAGCTATCATCAGAAAATTGGGTTGGAAACCCCGTGCTAGAAGCACGGCTTTGCATTTTGTGGGGTAAGATTACAATTAAGTTAGCCACAAAGACCTTAAAGGTGGGTGAGACACCCAGTGGTGGGACATCTAGTTAAAAGACGACAGTCCGAAATGGTCTGTTTGGTGCAATGCACTCTAGACTCAGCCCTCACGAGCAAGGACTTTAAGCGAGTGAAGCTTGCATATTAAAAGTAGCCTCAATGCCAGAAATGGCGGAGAGAGTAGCCGCGATTGGCACCGCGCATTGCATGACACTGGAATTCGAGTAACTACGATTCTGGAAGTTGTGGTACGAGCAATGTCCAACAATGGATATCTCCTTTTAAAGAATCCTCGTCGCGTCTTCGCGAGGAGTGTCAACTAGAATACAAAGTAAAAAATTTCTCGGATTCCGCAGAGCGGGCGGGTTGCCCGCTCGAATTTTTGTAGAGCCTGCTGCCCAGGACGGGTACTAAACAAAAAAAGTCTGCTCACCCCCATTCAGCGCCAGATATTTTTATCTGTGCAATTTTGCCAAAGATTTTTGGGAATACTTTATAAGGAGAGCTTCACCGAATCGGATATGACTAACTCCTCATCATCCCCGCGACGCAGCACCAGCCTGATTGCCCTAAATTTCTCACCCTTCGGCAACAAGCTAATTCAGTCTGGCTATATTAATCCTGACGATATGAAAAAGGCGATGATTGAAAGTCGCCAGTCAGGCAGACCGCTGACAGAAGTACTAGAGTCGATCACAGGACGACAGCTGCCAGCAGATTTACTGCGCCAGTACAAAAAACAACAGCTATTTGAACTTAAAATCCTTTTCGGCGTTGAATGCCTCGATCCGGAAATTACTCAAGTTCAGGCCAATAATCTCGGCGAACTGATTGACACCCTGATTCCAATTGATATCTGTCGTCGCTATCGCTTAGTGCCCTTATCCAAGCACGAAACGACTCCGCCTAGTGTTTTGGTGGCGATGGTCAATCCCGACGACCTAGAAGCACTCGACGATCTTAACCGCATCCTGCGCCCTCAAGGTCTTGGGTTACAGCGGATGGTGATTACCCGCGAAGACTACGAACAGCTAATCACTCAGTACCTAGACGAACAGGCTCAAAAGCTAGCCAAAAATGCTGCTGAAGACCGCGAGAACAAACTCAAGCTCGACGGAGGGGAATTCGATGACGGTGATATTGATGATGCCCCCATCGACGACGATATGGACTTGGATGCGGCTTTGGGGGAAGCCGAGTCAGCTCCGGTAGTCAAAACGGTCAACAAAATCTTAGCAAAAGCTTTGTCAGATGGGGTTTCTGACATCCATGTGGAACCTCAAGAAGAGTTTCTGAGGATTCGGATGCGTAGAGATGGGGTGCTGCAAGAACCTTTTCCGCCCCTGCCTAAGAAGGTGATCCCAGCAATTACCTCTCGTTTCAAAATTATTGCCAATATGGACGTGGCGGAACGCCGTCAAGCTCAAGATGGTCGGATTCGCCGGGTATTCCAGGGACGTACAGTAGACTTCCGGGTTAACTGTCTGCCTTCTCGCTACGGGGAGAAGATAGTATTGCGGATTTTGGATAACTCTTCCACTCAGCTAGGTTTGGATAAGTTAATTAGCGATCCAGATGCGCTGGCAATGGTTAGAGAAATGGCTAGCCGTCCGTTCGGACTGATTTTGGTGACAGGGCCGACTGGTTCGGGTAAGTCAACGACCCTTTACTCAATTTTGGCAGAACGCAACGATCCGGGGGTAAATATCAGTACGGCTGAAGACCCTATAGAGTACGCATTGGGCGGCATTACTCAGTGTCAGGTGATTCGGGAAAAAGGGCTGGACTTTTCCAATCTGCTGCGGGCGTTCTTGCGGCAAGATCCGGATGTGATTCTGGTGGGTGAAACGCGAGATAAAGAAACGGCAAAAACGGCGCTCGAAGCGGCGTTAACGGGTCACTTGGTGTTGACCACGCTGCACACTAACGACGCTGCTGGTGCGATCGCACGGTTAGATGAAATGGGCGTTGAACCCTTCATGGTGTCCGGTGCCTTGCTAGGTGTCTGCGCTCAACGCTTGATGCGCCGTGTTTGTTCGGAATGCCGCATTAACTACACCCCTACCCCGGAAGAACTCGCCAAGTTTGGTCTGTCGGCTTCCCGCGAACTGGAAGTAAGTTTCTACAAAGCCAATACTTTAACAGCAGACGAAAGAAAGGCCGCAATGGAAGCTGGGACCATATGTCCCAAATGCAATGGGGGAGGCTACAAAGGCCGTTGCGGTGTTTATGAAGTTCTGAAGGTAACCGAACGACTGCAAGACTTAATCAGCAAGGGGGCTCCCACCGAGCGAATTAAAGAAGCAGCGGTGGAAGAAGGGATGGTGACATTGCTAGCTTATAGCTTAAACCTCGTGCGCCTGGGTGCTACCACCTTTGAAGAAGTTGAGCGGGTAACTTTCACCGACAAGGGTCTAGAAGCAGAATTGAAAGCAAAACGCAAGAGTTCTCTGACTTGTCGCGTTTGCAGTGCCGAAGCCCAACCGGAATGGCTAGAGTGTCCGTACTGTCTGACACCCCGCTTTGTTGATGAGTAATAGTCACTTAGTCATTTGTGGAGAATCTGTAGAAGAGTGACTGATGACCGATGACCGCTAAGAACTAACAGACTGACTGACAAATACGTTAAAGGAGACAGCTCGATGGATATGATGATTGAAGACGTAATGGAGTCCCTGATCGAGCAAGGTGGCTCAGATATGCACATACAAGCAGGCTCGCCTATCTTCTTCCGGATCAGTGGGAAACTTACACCTCAGACCCAATTCGGCGAAGTTCTGAATTCGGACGACTGTCAGCGACTGATATTCAGTATGTTGAATAACGGTCAGCGCAAAGACTTGGAGCAAAACTGGGAGTTAGACTGTGCCTATGGAGTTAAGGGATTAGCTCGTTTCCGTGTCAACGTTTACCGCGAACGCGGTTGCTGGGCCTCTTGCTTGCGAGCTTTGTCTTCTAAAATTCCCGATGCCGATAAGCTGGGAACGCCGATGGTGCTGCGGGAACTGACAGAACGACCACGGGGAATGTTGTTAGTGACGGGTCAAACTGGTTCTGGCAAAACCACCACAATGGCGGCTCTGATCGATTTGATCAACCGGACGCGGGGCGAACACATTCTCACCGTGGAAGATCCGATCGAATATGTTTTCCCGAATATCAAAAGCCTGATTCACCAACGGCAAAAAGGGGAAGACACCAAGAGCTTTGCCAATGCCCTCAAAGGTGCCCTGCGTCAAGACCCTGACGTTATCCTGGTAGGGGAAATGCGCGACCTAGAGACGATCGGACTGGCAATTTCCGCCGCCGAAACAGGCCACATGGTTTTTGGTACGCTGCACACCAACTCAGCGTCGGCGACAATAGACCGGATGCTAGACGTATTCCCCCCGATTCAACAACCCCAAGTTCGATCGCAGCTGTCTAACTCTTTGGTAGCAGTTTGCTCTCAAAACTTGGTGCCCAAAATTGGCGGCGGTCGGGTTTGCGTTCAGGAAATTATGGTGGTGACTCCAGGTATTTCTAACCTGATCCGAGAAGGAAAAACTTCTCAAATTTACTCGGCTATCCAAACAGGCGGTAAATTGGGTATGCTGACAATGGAAATGGCACTTGCGGCGGCATATAAAGAGGGCAAGATTGGTTACGATGCAGCTTTGTCCAAATCTTCTAAACCTGATGAATTGCAACGCCTGATTGGAACTGTACCAGTTGGAGCGGGGCAAAAAGGCGCAGCGCACTAGGCAACACAATGCAGGCAGTTTAAAAAAATGCCTGCATTCTTTCTAGCCTAATTACTATAAAACCTCCCCTCCGACAATCGTTCTTGCCTGCACTCTATCACTCAGTTACAACGACTAATACCAACCAGCACGGTTAGAAATCGTAACTCTTAGGATTCATGGTTGATTGTTCATATCAATGAACAATCAACCACAAAGAACAAACAACATTACGCAACACGGCTGCAACTTGGTATAAAAAAACCGTTTTTAATCTTTGGTATGAATTATGCCTACTTACGTTGCCACAGTTCGGGATTCTAAAAAACCTGAGAAGGTCGAAGCAAACTCCTTGGCTGAAGCTAGGGAGAAGCTGATGAAGAAAGGTCTTGCATTTCAAGACCTTAAGGAATCTAAAGGCTTTGAAATGCCTGATTTGGCAATTATGTTTGCCAAGATCACGGTCAAGGAAATGGCGATGTTTTCACGCCAATTCTCGGCCATGTTTAATGCAGGCGTACCGATGGTCAGATGCCTTGGCGTGTTGAGCGATCAATGCACCAATCCCAAGCTCAAAAACGCTTTGGTGAAAATTAGCGCTGATGTCAATGAAGGCGTCAGCCTCGCAGAATCGATGCGTAAACATCCGAACTGCTTTGACAATCTCTATACATCAATGGTGGACTCTGGAGAAATTGGTGGTGTTCTCGATGAAGTACTCAACCGGGTTGCTAAAATTCTAGAAGATTCGGCTCGACTTCAAAATCAGATCAAGTCAGCATCGGCTTACCCGAAAATGGTGGGTGGTTTGGCGGTCGTAATTTTTATTGCAATGACAACTTTCCTGCTGCCAATTTTTGCTAAGATATTTGAAGACTTGGGGATGGAATTGCCTTTACTTACTCAATTCATGCTGGCAATTAGTAAATTCTTGAGAACACCTCCTCTCGTTTTGACGGCTATCGCCGGTATAGCTGCGGCAATTGCTGCTTATAAAGCATATTACAAAACTCCGGCTGGTTGTCTGCAAATAGATAGCATGATGTTGAAGTTGCCGATCGTTGGAGAGCTGATTAGAACAACGGCGGTGGCTCGCTTTTGCCGCATCTTTGGGATGTTGACCCGTTCTGGTGTGCCGATGCTGACATCAATGGAAATTGTGAGAGATACCGCTGGTAATGTGGTTATTGGTAATGCTATTGAGGCAGCTCGAACAGAAGTGGAACAGGGCGGTATGATCAGTATTGCTTTGCAAAAAGCGAATGTTTTCCCGACCTTGGCTATTCAAATGATGAGCATTGGTGAGGAAACGGGCGAACTTGACAAAATGCTGCTGAAACTGGCGGATTTTTATGAAGATGAAGTAGAACAAGCGGTGAAAGGTCTTACCAGTATGTTGGAACCGCTAATGATGGTCGGTATCGCCGGAATGGTAGGGATGATCTTGCTCTCGATGTATCTCCCCATGTTCAAAGTGATGGACGGTATTGGCTAAGAGTAAACTACCCGCCGCCAAGCTGTACTCAGCTTGGCGGGGGCTTTTAAAGAAGTCCAGAGTTTACCCGACTAAGTATTCCTCAGCGATCGCTAGCCCCTCTTCCCCCCTCTTCCCTAACCCCTAGCC
>CASBRD010000049.1 GCA_949128025.1 Oscillatoriales cyanobacterium PMM_0008
CCACTCCCCCCCTCTCCACCTGCCCTCCAAGAACCCATCTGGCTTTATGAAGGAGATGCCTTTGTGGCGGCTATACCGGCGACTGAGACTCGATTTACCTACGGAATTGATTTCGACTTGCCAGCGATCGGCAATCAGTGGTATAGCTGGTCACCAAGCAGGGAAAGTTTTGCTGATGCGATCGCTCCCGCCCGCACTTTTGGCTTAGCACACCAGATCGACGAGCTGCGTGCCAAAGGCTTAATCAAAGGCGGCAGCTTAGACAACGCCCTCGTTTGCGATGCGGATGGCTGGATTAATCCACCTTTGAGATTTGCAAATGAACCAGTGCGTCATAAAATTTTAGATTTAGTAGGCGATCTGAGTTTGCTGGGAACTTTTCCTGTTGCTCACTTCTTGGCCTACAAAGCCAGCCACAACCTGCATATCCAACTGGCCCGATTGTTACAACAGCAGGAACTGAGTACAAGTAAAAAGTAAAAAGGCAACCGTTAAATAATCCCTATTTTGACTTTTGACTTTTGAATGAGTGACTTTTCCCTAGCCCCTAGTCCCTAGTCCCTAGCCCCTTCTTCTATGTCCACACTGATTGATGTAAACCCATCTGACTCCGTAACTTCCCCAGAAAGTAAAGTTCCTGGCAATGTTTCTGCGACCTCTACCAAAACGGTTTTTACAATTGAAGAAATTCAGAAACTCCTGCCCCACCGCTATCCTTTTTTACTGGTAGACCGGATTATTGAATACGTACCGGGGCAAAGGGCAGTCGGCATTAAAAATGTCAGTATCAACGAACCCTATTTCCAAGGCCACTTTCCCGGACGCCCCATCATGCCTGGAGTGCTGATCGTGGAAGCTATGGCTCAAGTCGGTGGTATAGTTTTGACTCAGCTACCCGACGTTGAAAGCGGTCTGTTTTTGTTTGCTGGCATTGATGGAGTCCGTTTCCGGCGTCCTGTTGTACCGGGCGATCGACTGGTGATGACCGTGGAACTACTGTGTGTCAAGCGGCGTCGCTTCGGTAAAATGCAGGCTCGTGCGGAAGTAGACGGTCAACTGGCTAGCGAAGGCGAACTGATGTTTTCTCTTGTTGATTAACGCGGGTAATAGATGATGGAGAATTTTAGATTTTAGATTTTAATTTAATCTGCAATTTTAAATCTAAAATTTTCCCTTTCCCCATTACCAATTACCCATTACGAGTTAGCAGCTGACAATTGACAAATGCTTACGCTTATTCATCCGACTGCTGTAATTCATCCCAATGCCGAACTGCACCCCACTGTTCGGGTCGGTGCCTATGCGGTAATTGGGGATAAAGTGAAAGTTGGCGCAGAAACTGTCATAGGCGCTCATGCGGTGCTGGAAGGGCTAACGGAAATTGGCGATCGCAATCAAATTTTCCCTGGCGCTGCGATCGGTTTGGAACCCCAAGATCTTAAGTATGATGGCTCTCCTACCTGGGTAAAAATCGGCGATGACAACAAGATTCGCGAGTATGTAACGATCAATCGCGCTACTGATGCGGGTGAGGCAACGCAAATTGGCAATAACAATTTGTTGATGGCTTATGTCCACGTCGCTCATAATTGTGCGATCGAAGATTCTGTCGTCATTGCCAATACTGTGTCTTTAGCCGGTCACGTCCACATTGAATCTAAAGCTGTGATTGGTGGCGTCTTGGGTATTCATCAATTTGTTCGGATTGGCCGCATGGCTATGGTAGGCGGGATGAGTCGTATCGATCGCGATGTGCCACCGTATATGCTAGTTGAGGGAAATCCATCGCGGGTGCGAAGTCTCAATCTCGTCGGCCTCAGACGCGCTGGTATTGCCGCTGATGAACTGGCATACCTCAAAAAAGCCTTCCGCATTCTCTATCGCTCTAAATTTACCCTCCATCAGGCTCTAGAACAGCTAGACTTACTACCCGATCACCCAGATTTACAGCATTTGCGCCGCTTCCTACAATTGTCCCAACTCCCAGGCCGTCGTGGCCCGATTTCTGGCAGGCGTCATTCTTTGCGTGAGGAATAGCCTTTGCGTAAGTCTTGGATTTTTCATCAAAATTCGGATGATTTCCTGACTTGGGTATTTCTTTTTCGTGCGTTTCTTGGTATAGTTTACATAATAATGGGATAGTTGTAAAAATTTAATTTTTACAACTATCCCATTATATTAATGATATCTCCAAACAGCCCTAAATTATATTAAAATTTGATACACTCTTTAAAGCCGCGCAACATAGAAAAATTTTGAACTCGAAGCGAAAAACTCTATTCATCAGTACTGGCGAAGTGTCTGGCGATTTGCAGGGAGGGTTGCTAATTGAGGCCCTCAAGCGCCGATCGCAAATATTAGGGTTGGAATTAGAAATAGTGGCGCTGGGGGGTTCGCGGATGGCTGCGGCGGGGGCTACATTGTTGGGGAATACCAGCGCGATCGGTTCGGTGGGGATTTTGGAATCTCTACCTTATGTTTGGCCTACCCTTCAGATTCAGCGTCGCGCCAAACAATACCTCCAACAAAACCCGCCCGATTTAGTGGTGCTGATCGATTACATGGGGCCGAATCTGGGCATCGGCAGTTATGTTCGCCAGCACTTTCCCTTGGTGCCGATCGCATATTACATCGCGCCTCAAGAATGGGTTTGGTCGCCGAGTCAGCACAACACAGATCGAATTGTGAAAATGACAGACCTTCTGTTGGCAATTTTCCCGGAAGAAGCGCGTTATTTCCAAAAAAAAGGGGTAAAAGTTAGCTGGGTCGGTCATCCGTTGATAGATAGGATGATTTCTAGTCCCAAGCGGTCCCAAGCGCGTGCTGAATTGGGAATTTCTGGGGATGAAGTAGCGATCGCTCTTTTACCCGCCTCTCGACATCAGGAAATCAAATATGTTTTGCCAGTAATGTTCCAAGCAGCACAGCAAATCCAAGCAAAAATTCCTCATGTGAGGTTCTGGATTCCCTTATCTCTTGAAGTGTATCGGGACTCAATAGAAAAAGCTATCCAAAATTACGATTTGCGTGCTACCTTGGTTACCGATCGGACGCAGGAAGTCCTTGCAGCGGCTGACCTAGCTATTACTAAATCTGGTACGGTTAACCTAGAAATTGCTCTTTTAGAAATTCCACAAGTTGTTATATATCGCGTTAATCATATCACCGCTTGGATTGCCACCAATTTACTAAAGTTTTCGATTCCTTTCATGTCGGGGCCTAATTTAGTGCTGATGAAGTCAATTGTGCCGGAATTGCTGCAAGAGGAAGCTAATCCAGAAAATATTGTTCGAGAGGCAATGAATTTGCTAAATCCAGATCGGAGAAGCCAAACTTTAGCGGACTATCGAGAGATGCGACAAGCTTTAGGAGAAGTGGGAGCGTGCGATCGCGCGGCTAAAGAAATTCTTCAACTGCTTTACAGATGAATAGTATTGTAATCTCTATGTCAGAATTGAGGAAACTTTTATTTACCCGACATCGCAACAAGCCATAGCCTGTCTGATCGTTTGCCAGATGTTGTCCAACTGTTACCGTAACATCGAGCTATTCCGTTTTGACGATCAAACAGGAATAGTGTTTATTTTCGCTGGCGAGGAACTTCAAATTATTGTACCCCCTAATGGACTGTGGAGATTTTTATATGCAACCGAATTTTGAAGCCATGACTAATAAAGAACTGATAGCCTATGCGCTTGCAAATCGGCATGAGGTTGAGCCTCTGCGTGTTCTCTATAATCGTCGTACTCCCGACTCCGAAGCAACATGGTATGGGCCAATGGTTACCAAAGACGGTGTGTCAATAGAAGAAAATATCCGCATAGCCCAAGAGGCGATTAAGCAAAAAATTGAGAAAGAAAACCAAAGAAAAAAAGACTCTCAGAGTTAAGAGTAAAGGAAGTGGGGAACGATCGCAGTAATTGGAGAAAGCGATCGCCTCGCCCCGAAGTCATTTTTGCTACTTGTGCGACGTGAGTATGGGGCTCGGCCCCAAAGATACCTTTACAACGGTCAAGGATATGAGGTTCTCAAACCAGCTAGTCCGGGGATCGCTCAGTCTACGGCGATCCCCGCCACTTCAGTTAGAGACCTGGATTAGTGGTAAGTCAATGATTAGCATCACTGCAAAGAAACTTTAGGGTCACATTGATTTCTGCGTCGGATCGCCAAACTAGAAGAATAGCGTCACCGATATGAAAGCTTTCGATCGCACGACGCTTTCCAGAAATGGAAGATATTGGATGATGTAAAGTTCCCACCCACAAAAAGATGTACGCTAAAGCCCACTGGCACCCCGTTTCAATCGAAGCCCTTACTGGTCAGATCATGGTTTCTGGCAAGATGACTGTCCACGATCGGTATCAGATCAGATCTGCCTTATTAACGGATTCACTCAGCGAAGGAGAGCAAATCTTGATTAACCGGCTGCTTTATGGTATCAGACATGGATTGCTGACAGTTCTCGATTAAATCCCATCGTGAAAAGCACTGCCTTTGCAGCGTCCTAAAAAGGCTCATGGGAAAAGCGATCCGTTTGACCGCTACGCCACGCTAGATTGGCGTTCTAGATGCAACCTGAAAGCAATGCAGGCAAGGCATGAGTGTGCTGAAAAGATCGTCGATATCCAAGATTGACCAAACATAAATATGCAAACTAAAATAACTAGATTTAGTTCACCCCAAACGTATTAACTCACCTTGTGACCAAAATCACTTTGATGCACAAGTGACGTCACATCTGCTCTAGCTCTAGAATCACTGCCCCAAAAGCTTACAGTCACTATCTGATAAATCCTCCTGTCACTTAATAGTTTTCAGGAATAATTCATAGTGATAATATGGAGTTCTAGGGGTCAAAATGTCAAATAAGTCGCTTCTCCCACAAATTACTGTTAACTCAACTCAGGTTTTGACCCAATTGAGTAGCGGACAGTTGCTGACGATCGATCCTCGTCGCCGGGGTGGATTGATCGTCTGCAAACGCCACCACGCAGAATTTGCGGGGCCAGGGTCAGCAGTCGGCGGTGTGTGCGACATAGACTCTAGTAAAGTCATTCCCGTTGGCGATCTCGCTTTGGCTCATCCAGAGTCTTATCAAGAACGGCAGAAAGCTTATGCCATGAGGCAAAAGTGGTTCCGCTTCACTTTAGCGCGGGAGATCGTTATAAAGCTAGGCTAGAGCCAGCCAACCCCACACAAACACCGCAGTTGCCAAAAAGCTTAAAGACATCATTAAACCGGCTGGCATGAATTTGCGGGTACGGATCAGACGGGTAATAAAAACTACTACCAAAACCGCTCCTATAACAGTTGCTATTGCCAATCCCGTTTCCGGTTTTGTCGTGGCAAAAAACCATGCCGCTAGAAGCGCGGCACCGCTAACAAGGCCAGTAATTAGCGACATATTGCTTTTTGCTTTGATGTAGCCGAATACACCACCCAAAGCAACGGCTAAAGCATAAACTAGAATAGACCAGACTGCGATTCGATCCATATGGTTGATTTAATTAACCTTAATTAGGAGGTTAGGTGTTATGACTTTACACGATTTGGGAATGCTGTTGCTACTACTGAGCCCCGGTCTTTTACTTTCGCTTCTAATCATGGTTTCTTTTGCAGCAGGCGGTTGAGCGGTTCTGGCTGTTTGGAAAAAGTCTCGATCGCACACGCCGGTATAGCGATCGAATTCCGGGCTGCTGTAAGGGACTTCCACTCACCTTGACAAGCCCCAACTTGCTGACTCTCTCAGTTGGGGATTCTTGTGTCAAGGAATAAGAGATTTTTTGACCAGATATGGAACACAGATGAACACAGATGCGTAAAGCATTATCGAACGAATGGGTAACTGGACTCAAAACCTGAAAGGATTGCTAAATTTGTTTTTGCAATCCAGCTGTCCTTTATGTCAGCGTCCGACGCCTAAAGAATTTTGTCCAGATTGTCAGCGACAACTAGAACGCTGTCAGATGCCCAAACCTGACAAGTTCTTTAGCACAGAACGGCCTGTTTTTGCTTGGGGCGTGTATGGCGGTGCGCTCAAACGGGCGCTAAAGGTACTCAAATACGAAAATCAACCCCAAGTCGCTCAACCTTTGGGGTACTGGCTTGCTGAAGCTTGGCTGAAATCTTCTCTTGCTGCTGGTACAAAGCTGACAGTGGTGCCGATTCCACTTCATGCCAACAAGCAGCAGGAAAGAGGTTACAATCAGGCAGAGTTGCTGGCAGAAAGTTTTTGTCAGCTAACTGGGTTGCCTTTACAACGGCATGGCTTAGAACGGGTGCGCGATACGAAACCGCAGTTTGGCTTGTCTGCGGTAGAGCGAAAACAAAATTTGGCTGGGGCGTTTGTATTGGGAAAAGATTTCGATCGCACTCGTCCTGCTACACCGATTCTGTTGTTAGATGACATTTATACGAGTGGGGAGACTGTACAGTCTGCTACTGATACGTTGCGCCAACATAGAATTCGAGTGTATGGCATAGCTGCGATCGCCACCCCACAGCAAGCTATTTCGCTCGATCGCACTAAACCTGTAAACTAAGCCAACAACTACCTACAGTCATCTGTATAATTGACAAATTCGCTTTTTTTGCCAACATATCGCGCTCCATCATGATTCACGCTTTTGTTGCTCGGTTTAGCCAAGTCCTGCTCGTTCCTGCAACTCTGCTAGCAGTTGGTATGAGTGCCATAACAGTTCGGGCTCAAAGCCAGTTGTATAACCCTATCACCTTACCTGCTAATAATGAAATTACGGACAACCTGTCGGACAAAGATATTCCCACCGGACAGGGCGGGTTTGCCCGCGACTATGTTGTGACTTTGACTGCTGGAGATAATTTAGCGATCGATGTGACGTCTGAAGGCTTTGACACCATTGTCACGTTGCTGGCAAAAAATGGCACGACGGTAGTAGAAAATGATGATGGGCCAGACGGCAGCACCAACTCGCTTCTGTTCACACGCATTAAAGATGCCGGTACTTACATTATTAGAGTGCGGGCTTTTGGTGAAACTGCTGGTGGTGAATTTAAGCTCAAGGTAACGCGCTTGCGACCGATTTAGGAACTAGGGGCTAGGGAAGATGGAAGATGGAAGATGGGGAGGAGTAATTTTATCCTTAATTGTTAATCCTTCTAAAGTCCGGTGAGGAGACAGAGTAATAAGGCTTCAGTCCACTCTACGACGGCTCCATAAGTATCGCCGGTATGACCGCCTAATTTGTGATTAAACCAGGCACCTGTGAGAACGGCGATCGCACTTCCGCCAAAAGCCATACCAGCCGCTATCAACCAGTTGCGATCGTCCAAAATGAGTAAAAACCCGCTCAATCCTAGCAGCGCAAGGAATCCCGGCACCAAATCGTAGGCTGAATGGTTCGATTCCTTGTGAATTGCCCCTTTACCTGTGGGCTTGAGGTAGGGATAGCAAATAATTGCCACCAATTGCCCCCAGCGTCCCCAGCCAGCCGCTGCCATCAAAGCTAACCAGCGGTGAGATTCGATGTCTGCCAGCGCAGATGTTTTGAGTAGTAGGAGCGCGATCGCCGCCATCGCCCCAAAAGCACCCGTAACGCTGTCAGACATTACCTCAAGGCGACGTTGCGGATCTGGCACCGCCAGTCCATCAGCAGTATCCATTGCACCATCAAGATGCAGTCCGCCCGTCAGGGCAATTCCAGCCACCACTACCAAGGCAGACTTAGTGAATGCGGGCATACCCAGCAGATGCAGCCCAGCATCCAGCAGCCCCAAAATTCCCCCAATCATCAGTCCGACGAGTGGTGCGAGGCGGGCTATGCCCGGAAAAGCCAGCGTCCAAGAGGTTGGGACGGGCAGACAAGTATAAAAAGCGATCGCAGCAGCAAGCGTACTTGTCTGCTGATGCCAAAACCGACGAACCCCTTTAACCCACCGTCTATTACTCATACTTAATTACCTATACTGCTCTCGGTCACTTGCTGCCACATTTTCGCGTCCGGGTTGTTCATGGTTCATGGTTCATAGTTAATTGCCATGAACTCTCATAAGTGAAAAATGTCAATCTCAGGCCGCGCAAAGTATATTTTGCCAGCATATCAAAGGCCAAAACAAAGATAAGAATTGTAATTTGCATTTTCCCCCGCTCACCCACTTCCCCACTCACCCGCTCCCAGCCGCAGCTACTTTTACCAGTTGAGTCCGCGCATTCAGTATTTTCCGCAGTGAATTACGTAAATTTAATGATGGGTTGCTTAAAAAATCTAGGATAAGATCGTCTCGTCCACGCTGCCTGTCTAGCAGGCATTCGCAAAATCTTTGTTGAGATTGCCAGCAAATTTCATTTTTTCTCACAATTTTCACACTTGAGCTGCCCCTAACCTTATATACCCGCTGGCAAGTATTTATTTAATTTATAGGTCGCACGCTTTCTCTCTCAAAGATTAAGTTGGTATGTAGGGCTTGACCCTGCTGTTGCATTTAACCATTTACTGTCAATATGAAGGCTCATCGAAACCAGAGGCATTTTACTTATGAGTCAAGATCAATTTCCTAGCCAGCTGCCTGCCCCCTGCATTATAGATACCGGGGTTATCATTCACAAGTTAGATATGCGGAGAATTTTAACGGATTTGCACCATGTCCGTTATCTCCACATCCAGGACGGTAATTTACACAGTCAGGGAGAAGGGTATGTGCTGGACGTTTTTGCCGATCCCCGTCGGGCAAGTATAGTTGCCAATCATGCGCTTTATCTAAACGTCTATAGTTTTGATTACCTAGAGCTACAACAGTCGCCAGAGCGCGAATGTTATTTCGATCTGGTGCAAGAGAATCGCCGATTGCGACTGATTCCGCTCTCGAATCCGCTGCAAGAAAGAGGAACTGAGAATTTAAACGATGCTGACCTGGAAGCAGTCGTCGATCAAGTCCTTTCAGCTAAGTGGGATCTTAATATTGACGATGATAGCGATTACTCGTTTTAAGTGTTTGGATTGAATTAACTTTGAATTCCAGTTTTAAATTTCAATGTCAGGCTCGCTGCTCCCATACCCAGGCGCGAGCTGGAGTATTTTTGACGCCTCACGGGCAGGTAGAAACGCCTCGTTTTATGCCGGTGGGAACATTGGCTAATGTCAAAACTGTGACGGCGGCTCAATTGCAGGCTACAGGGGCGCAGATGGTGTTAGCGAATACTTATCATCTGCATCTCCAACCGGGAGAAGGTATTGTGGCAGGTGCTGGTGGTCTGCATCGGTTTATGGGGTGGGATGGGCCGATGCTGACGGATTCGGGTGGCTTCCAGGTATTCAGTTTAAGCAAAATACGTAAAATAACGGAAGAGGGGGTAACTTTCCGTTCTCCTCGTGATGGAAGACTTATTGAATTGACGCCGGAGCGATCGATCCAAATTCAAAATACGCTGGGTGCTGATGTCATTATGGCGTTCGACGAGTGTCCGCCTTATCCGTGCGAACGGGAAGTTATGGAGGCGTCTGTAGCCCGCACCTACCGCTGGTTGGAACGGTGTATAGGGGCTCATCAGCGTGCCGATCAGGCGCTATTTGGGATTGTGCAGGGAGGTGTTTATCTGGATTTGCGACAGTCAGCTGCTGCATCTCTGGCCCAGTTGGATTTACCCGGTTATGCGATCGGTGGCGTGAGTGTGGGGGAACCTCCTGAATTGATTGAAAAGATCGTCAAAGCTACGACACCCCTGCTACCGCTAGAAAAGCCTCGTTATTTGATGGGGATCGGTACTTATCGAGAAATGGCGCAAGCTATAGCTGCTGGTGTGGATCTGTTTGACTGCGTGATTCCGACGCGGTTTGGGCGTCACGGTGCTGCTTTGGTACAGGGGGAACGCTGGAACCTGAGAAATGCTCAGTTTCGGGAAGATTTTACGCCTTTGGATGCTAGTTGTGCTTGTTATACCTGTCAGAACTTCAGCCGCGCTTATTTGTGTCATTTGGTGCGAGCAAAGGAGATTTTAGGTTACACTCTGCTGTCGATTCACAATCTCACGGAACTGGTGAGCTTTACCCAGCGGATACGAGAGGCGATTTTGCGCGATCGCTTTACGACCGAATTTGCCCGCTGGCTTGCTCCCGCACCGGCATCAGCGTGAGCTGCTCATGTTAAGATCTATGGCGATTATGAAATTTGTGTTGGAGAGGAAGGTTAATACATGGAAGCAGCGCTCTTGTTAGCAAAATTGCCCGAAGCTTTTTCAGTCTTCGATCCTCTGGTAGATGTACTACCTGTGATTCCCGTGTTTTTCTTGCTGCTGGCTTTCGTTTGGCAAGCGGCTGTTGGTTTCAGATAAGCCGATATATAGTATCATCGAAAACAAAAGGGTGGCTATTCCAGAAATGGGGTAGCCGCTTTTTTTGGTCCGATCGCCACCCAGAAACCCGGTTTCTTTTTGGATTTTGGATAAACATCTATACACAGTTAAGACGATCGCTTCTTTACATCAGAGAGAAACACGATTAAAAACGCGATAGTATAATTAAAAAGAGATAGTGCAAATCAGGAGCAAGCCGAAATGCAGTAAGCTGAAGAAGCTAAACAATGAGTCGATATATTTTAGGTAATCATCACGATGACGGAGGAGCAAATTGAGGAGGTTAGGCGAATTGCTAGAAAATATCCAAATTTTCAATGCCTGCAATGCTCTCAAGATATCCAAAGATACTTGCAAATAGAAGTAATTAATGGTAAGTTAATAAAAATCAGCACTAATACAGACAGATTACCTTTTTCAATTATAACTAATCCGGCGGGAAGCGATCGACAAGTTGCTCTCAACGGTTTTCATCAAGGCGTAGTTGTTCAGATTGAAACTGAATTAGGAAGAGTTGAAACGGTTTTTGATAACCTATATCCTGACGGAATTCCTAAACAGGAGTGGCTCAATAGTTTTGGCGGGCCTTTGGTAGAAGATTTTAATGGCAAATTTACGGTGACGGAAACACAGTTTTAATTTGGCTATAATTTATATAGTTGATAAATTGAATAGGGAGAGGTTCGCGATGGATTATCTAGGTGATGTGCTAGAAAAAATCAAAAAGAAACCTGCCGCCTATTTGGGTAGACCCTCAATCGTTTGTCTTCAGGCTTTTTTATCGGGATATAATGTAGCGCAGTACCAACTTGGCGTACCTTTAACGGCAGAAAACCCGCTGGATGGATTTCAAGAATGGATTCAGCAAAAATTTGGGATAGAATCTTCTCAATGTTGGGCTAACATAATTTTGTTCTTTTCGCAGGATGAGAGGGATGCGCTAGATAGGTTTTTTAAATTATTTGAAGAATTTCAACAGCGCCATAAAAGTTCGGCAAGTGATGATGAATATATGCAAGTAAAATAATAAAACAGCGCAATCAAATTAATTTATTTGCTAATAATATGGAATTGAAATGATGAGTGCGATCGCTATTTTCTGTGCGCGATCGAATATATAAGGTAATAGAGCGATCGCACTTGGATTAAAGAATAGGAAAGGGAGTGCGATCGAACTTTTCAGCAACTTCACATTCTACACATTTTAACTGGAGCAAAAATCTAGTTAAAATTATTGTCTTGAATATCTAATTTTTCAATTGATACTTCTGAAGGTAGCGGTACAGTTATTTTTAATAAAGCATCTATAGTGATTTGATTATTTTCAAAAGTTATATTAGTTATATTAACTACACTATTTTCAGGTAAACAATTAACGAATGGCAACTTAGTAGAAGGTCGAGTTTGAGCTTTATATCCTGCATCATCAAGCCATTCAGTAATATTTCTCCAGTTTTCTATCTTTTCATTACACTTATCCAGCAAACTCTTAACATATCTATACACGGTGGCACAGAGATCGGTTTCAACTCCCTTAGTATTTTTACCTAGTCTTTCCGCTATTTCAGTGGGACTATGACCACAAAGCAACCCTCGCAGGTGTAGCTTTTCAACGGGGGTGAGGCGCTTTCCCTTGACAGAGGCTAAGTCTGTGTAGAGGGTTTCCAGGTCCCAGTGGGTTGCCGCCTGGGTAAACTGCTCGTCAGTAGATGCCATAGATGGGTGGGGAGAAAATTACTGATGAGATTCTAACATAAATCCTGATGTTAGTCAGGAGATAGCTAGTTATTTTCTAACTTAAGATGAATGTACTGGACAGCAAACACAACCATAACAATAGATATAGTCATATCTAAAAGCCAAGTGTTATATTGTGTACAAAATAAACTAGCCTATTAGGAGTCAGGATTATGTCAGTTTTCGACCAGCGCTATCAAAGCGTAACATATCAATATAACGCTGCTGGGGACATCAATTTAAATGCTGTTCAGAATCGCACAGATCTTATTACTGAATTGGAGAAGCTCAAAGCTGAGGTAACAAAGGCTAAAGATGCTCAGGTTATAGATGCTGAAGTAGTTACAGATGTTGATTATCACATTACGAAGGCTGTCCAACAAGCTAACAAGCCTGAACCTAGTAAGAACACAATATTAGACCACATCAGTAAGGCAAAAACTCTTATAGAAGGAGTAGCTGAAGCTGGCGGTATCGTTACAGCTTTAATGCAGGTTGCCGAACTGATTCAAAAGTTCTTCTAACAATTAAAACATCTTCTTTACAGCTATATTGTGACTAAAGATTATGGCAAGCTACGACCAGAGAGAGCAGAGTGTCGAAACGCAGGTCAACCTAAATTTTCAAATTCCTTACAAGCAAGATACTACTGTCCTGTTGAATCAGGGAATTAAGTTGCTCGAAGCAAAATCTTATCAGCAAGCAATAGACAAGTTTAAAGCAGTTATTGAAGCAGATTGCTCAATGAGTAATGCCTACTATTACTTGGCGCTGGCTCTACTAAAAGGTAGGCGACCAAAGGTATTAATTCGCAGGGAAGTGGAAGAAATAGATCAACTACTCAATGCAGCCACTACTATGGGCGACTCTGATGGTACTGTTCTGTGGTTTCGCGCACTTATACGAGACGACTATTATAACAGTAATGCAATAACGAATTATCCGCCACCCTTTGTCATGGATATTGTCACAACTGCTCTTTCTTGTAACACGAATATCGATAGGTTACGAGCATTACTGGCAAGATTACAAATGCCTGATAGCCAATTGTACGCAGTACTTGTAAACCAACTTGTATAGATGGAGAAATTTCCGATGGGAGCATCTCAGAATGTCTCACTCGCTACCAGTGTTTCAGAAAATGATAAACGAAAGAAAATTCGGAACTATTTTGCCAGACCAAAACTAACATGGCCGATAGTACTAATCGTAATTGGACTACTCACCTTGCTAGCAGGTATAGGCTTAATTCTCTTGATTGTGGGAGGGATATGGTTGTTTATAGAGGTTCAGCCTTTGCTTGATACTCCTGGCGATCAAACCATTGATGCTTGGTTAGTTGATGATATTGAACAAATTAAGAAGCGTTCACTAGGGCGTCTCAATATAGACAAATCTGAACTAATCAGGGATTCAATTGTAATTCGCGGTCCGATCCTGTGGAACAAAAATGGCATTCCAAGTGATGATCTTGCTTGGAAGAAGGGTAAGGATGAGCGCACTCGATTCAGTATCAACGCTTTAACAGTAGTACATTTAACAGAGCATAGGCTTAGCTCCTATCAGTGTGACTACAACTTTATGAGAGGTGTTCCTCTTAATGAACAAGATGATGAGTTTCACTACAGAGATGTAGTAGCTGTTTCAACTCGTGATGACTCAACTAACTATACTTTGCCAAACGGTAATCTGATGAAGCAAGCGCAACTTTTCAAGTTGTCTGTATCAAGTGGAGATAGCATCGAAGTGGTTGTTAACTCGACCGATCTAGTTAACTTTACAGGTGGAAGCATTATGGAAACAGGACTTGATAATGCTATCAAGGCTCTACGGAAGGTGCTGGGTGAAAAGAAAATATAGTGATGGGATTTGCCTATAAATGCTTCAAAAGTTTTAGATAGGAGCGGGTAGAGTATTACGAGTCTACCAGAAATGAAGAGTTTAATTTTTATCACCGTGGAGGTGGAAATGAAAGTAGCAGGAATCATTGTAAATATTTTTCTCCCTGGAATAGGAACCTTAATTGTTGGAAAAATAATACAGGGAATAATTCAGACCGTACTTGTATTCATTGCAATACTGTTAACATTAACAGGTATTGGGGCTATTTTTGGCATTCCAATTTATTTTATTGTATGGATATGGGCGATTATAAGTGCAGCAACTGCAATCGATAGACCGTCACAAAGGCGTTAACCTTCCTTTCCTGTAATTAATTCAGGGTGGCTGAGAGTATGATCGCACTTCATCCACCCTACCCAATCCCACTAACTTTCTCTCTCCTACCTTCCCTAATTTCTCGCATTCGCTGTTGATATTTTAACGCGATCGCCCCCAACTCTCCTAACAAAATAAAAGTGCGATCGCTCATAAATTTTATTTTATGCGATCCGCGATCGCCTCTCCACATCTCACCCCTACCTTCTAAGTTGTCACCGAAGCTGACATTCTTACTTTGACTTTAGCCTCCTTAATCGCTTCCGAATCATACTGACGATAAGGATCGAACTTCATCAAATCACTTAGCGTCACAAAATTTCGCTCTTTAGCAATATCTTCCCTTATCAAATTATCTATCTTTTTTCTCACAACAGTCATAATCAAATCCCCATCATAACTGCCAACCGCCCAGACACTCGACTCTTTACTTCCAGTGCTGACTTTGATAAAATCATTAAAGAAAAAATCAACATCTTCTCTACGTACTGGCATACTCGACTCCTTACTTAAGATTCGATCGGCCCTAACCTATACTCCAATCTTCAAACACCAAACCAGGAACTCGTTCAAAATCTCGCCGATTGCGCGTTACCAGAATAGCATTTCTTGAAATAGCGATCGCAGCAATTCTTAAATCTTGCGTACCAATACGAATTCTTTGTCTGAGCAATTCCGTGTAACAATTGTAAGCATCCTGGTTAAATTCAAGCACATTGACTTGTTTGAAAAACACTACCCCATCTTGTAACCCTTTGTAAGCCCATATCAGTCGATCGGATTGAGAAGATTGCCTAATAATATTTAGCCATCCTCGCATTTGTTCTTCCACAGAAATCACTGCGATCGCAATCTCTCGATAATTAACCCGATTAACTCGCGCTTTTACGACTGGATGCTCATTTTGCCAAAGTGTCAGACAATCTGTATCGAGTATCCACAAACTCACTTGTTTTTCTCCTCCTCATCCATTTTACGGTAATATTCCTCCATTTCCGCATCAACTTCGCGTCGATAAGCTTCCATCTCAGAAACCATATCATTAAAAAGAGGATTATCCTTATACATTCCCGCAAACTTTATCCAAGGATTTTCTGATTTAGGTAAAGCCATTTCTTGCACAACAACTTCAGCATTTTCTAACCGCGCTGTTAAAAGCTGGTTAATACTCTTTAACGCAGTTTCCTTCGTATCTCCAGTCGCTTCACAATCCGCTAAACCCCACACCGTAGCTTTATAACTTCCTTCTTTTTCTCGTTCAACTATTACTGAGTAAGTTAATTGAGCTAAGTTTTCCTCTGATTCATTTAATAAAGTAGTTTTCATCACCTGAAACCTCCACTCGGATTTTAGTAATTATAACCTACATTTCAGTCAGCTTGGTGAAAGCGATCGCACCTCATCCACCCAACCCAATACCGCTAACTTTCTCTCTCCTACCTTCCCTAATTTCTCGCATCTGGTTTTGATATTTTAATGCGATCGCTCATATATTTTGTCTTATCTGCGATCGGCCCTAACCTATACTCCAATCTTCAAACACCAAACCAGGAACTCGTTCAAAATCCCGCCGATTGCGCGTTACCAGAATACCATTTCTTGAAATTGCGATCGCAGCAATTTTTAAATCTTGAGTGCCAATACGGATTCTTTGACTCACCAATTCTGCGTAACAAGTGTATGCCTCCTGGTCAAAATCAAGCAAATTGACAGTTTTGAAGTAATCCATTGTAGCTCGCAGCTTTGCGTAAGTTGATATTAAGGCATCTCTTGAATTAGCCCTTCTGATTCGATTCAGGCGTCCATACAGTTGTTCTTCAAGCGTAATAATTGTTACAGCAACTTCTTGAGGATTAACTGCATTAACACGCATACTTACCAATGGATGTGCCTGCTGAAAGAGCGAGACGCAATCCGTATCAAGTATCCACAGACTCACGCAAGCTTCTCCTCACTATCAAGTTGACGGTAATAAGCTTCCATTTCCGCGTCCCGTTCCCGGCGAAGGGCTTTGATATCTTCCAACATCTCATCAAAGTCGGGATCGTCTTTGAACATTCCAGCAAACTTCATCCAAGGATGTTCGCGTGCTGGTACTTCAATTTCCAGAGAAACTATTTCGGCTTTTTCTAAACGTGCGATTAAAAGCTGACGGACATTTGTCAGCGCTTCTTCACGGGTAGCGCCAGTGGCTTTACAATCTTGCAAACCCCACACTGTCGCACTATAAAACCCGGCTTCCTGTTGAATCAGTACCGAGTAATTCAACTTATTAGTAAGAGATTCTGATTTATCAAGCACAGACTGGGTATTCATAGAATTTGGTTGTGGTAACGATTTCTTTTATTATAACTCCTGACTGCCTTTATAAAGGTTGGTTGACTGGTAAAGCGATCGCACCTCATCCACCCTACCCAATCCCGCTAACATTCTCTCTTCTACCTTCCCTAATTTCTCACATCCGCTGTTGATATTTTAACGCGATCGACGTTGCTAACTCACTTGTTTCTCTAGCTTTCCGTTCAGATTCTTTCGCCAGGTCAATAATTTCAAGCATTGTCTTTTCATCTAATGCTTCTCTCATTTTCATCCCTGCAAACGACTTATAATCCTTCTAACAGCTATTTTACTTTCTATTACTCGTCCCAGCAGATTCCCCAAATCTTCCCCCGCCTCCTGTATTACTTCTGCTGGCACATCTGTTGGCGAGATTATCTCCACACTTGTCTTTTGTAAGTTTCTACAGAAAGCAACACAATGTTTAGATAATCCTCAAGTTTCTGACAGCAAGGGCGAAGCACTTGGCTTTGTTATCTTATTGGTAATCACCAAAATGTCAGCGCAAGTGCTTCGCCCCTACCCAGTCCCCACCTCTAAAACAATTATGTTCAGGCGGGGGTTGGTGGTGCAAACACCTTTTGGAAAGCAGGTCGTTCGGATAGACGCTTCATGTAATCCAAGACATCTGGATAAGCACTCAAATCGAGCTTCAGCATCATCGGAATGTAAGCTAAAGTTGCCCCAACTGCTACATCGGCGACACTGAATTGTTCGCCAAGGAGATAAGGTTGCTGCTGAAATATTTCATTCAATGCAGTCATGAGGATGGGCATTTCCCGATCGCGGTTTGCTTCCACAAAAACCCCGATCGCTAATGTAGAATTGGCAAACAACACCCATTGGGCGATCGCCGCCTTATATTCTGGCCCGACTGGGATATGGCCATATTTTTCAGCCAGATAAAGCAAAATTGCCCCAGACTCCCAAAGCTTCAAATCCCCATCCACTATGCTGGGAACTTTGCCGATTGGGTTAATCGCCAGGTATTCAGGCTGGCGGTGTTCCCCTTTTTGCATATCCAACATGACAAATTCGTAGGGAATGCCCAGTTCTTCCAGATACAATTGCACAATTGAAGCCCGACTGCGGGCACCGCCATATAGTTTCAGCATCTTTCAACAAAATTGATTTACTAACGAGATTACGGATTGGGGTATTGGTAATTGGGAATTTTAGATTGAATTTAAATCTAAAATCTAAAATTCCCCAGTTCCTTTCAGAGTACTTTGTGAGTGTATTCGTGCTGCTTCACATTATCCTCTGTTCTCACAATGTGCTGAGAATTCAGCACGCGCTTGCGTTCGACAGAGTAGTTAAAGTCCTGGCGAGTCGTACCTTGGGGAATATGAGACTGAGCAACGGGACGACGCTTGTAAGTGCGAACTGTGGCTAGCGCCCGTTCTGCAAAATCATCGCAGAACTGAGCCTCCTGTGGAAATTCGGCAGGCTTCTGGAGCGTATCGCCTCCCAGTACCGCTCCCCAGGTCGTTGCACAAGCGATTTGGTAAGAAGTAGGAATTCCTTTTACCAGGGCTTCCAAGGCGGCTGAGGGGATAGGCTCCACAATTGGAACTTGATGAACTTCTCCGTCTTCTTTAATAAAGCAGGTTGCCAAGCCGAGTACCAGGTAGTCATCTGCCGATACATCAGGGGCATTAGGATGCAGGGAACCAGTTGTCATGGGATTCTTCTATTTAATCCTTCATAAGGATCGACAGTTCTATACCGTTGGATTTTACCGCTCAAAAGGTACAGTCGAACTTTCCGGATCTGTGGTGCAAAGTGGCGATATAGATTTATGGGGGTTTTGATGGCGTCTTGAGCCGGTTCGGGAATGCCTGACTTCGAGACTGTAGCTTGTACTTGGTAGACAAATTTAAAATTGACCACCAGTATCATCCCTCCTTGAACAGATTAGCTACAATGTCCGTTTCTCTTACTTAAGACACATGAGCAAGTGACACAACAGATAGATCGACTTTGGGCAAGAAATTCGTAAAGTGATGGTGTTGAGCCAAAAGTAGCGTTAAGGATCGCCAGGTCGCATGAAAGCTCGCTGTTTCCTAAAGAATCAAGAAAATTGTTCTAAACATCGATGTCGATCGAATGTTGCACCAGCATCGGCGGTGTCTCGCTCTAGCCCCCGCGATTCTCAAAAGCGTCAAGGGAGCGAGCTGAAAATGATTTACAGCCAAGGAGCTACGCAAATAGAGCCAGACTGCACCCGCTTACGTCAGGTCGCTCGCGATAAAGCGCAACAAGGCGATTACGCGCAGGCGATCGAGATTATGAACTGTTTGATTGACCGCAATCCCAGCGATGCCAATGATTATAACAATCGAGGGCTGGTTTATTTTCAGAGCGGTCAACTGCTTGATGCGATCGCAGATTACGATCGGGTCATTCAACTCAATCCCCATTTGGCGGGTGCTTACAACAACCGGGCCAATTATTATGCCCAGCAAGGACAATTTATCGAAGCGATCGCAGACTACGATCGGGCTATAGACCTCAATCCAGTTCATGTCCGGGCTTGGATTAACCAAGGCATTACGTTTCGAGACTTAAAATTATACGAGCGAGCGATCGATAATTTTGACTTTGCGCTCAGACTGGGCCAACTAAAAGCTCACATCTGGGCCGAACGCGGTCGAACCTATCATCTGATGGGCGACTGGAATTATGCTCTAGCCGATTACCGACGCGCTTTAGAGGAATTACCAGTCAGTCGTCGTCGTCAGCAAGTAGAAACTTGGTTAAACGAGCTACTCAGTCCTTTGCAATCAGGCCAGGAGAATTAAAAATTAAAAATGCCAAATTAAAAATCATTAACCTAGAGAAGTATCAAACCCCTAACTTTATCCAGGTCAGAAAAGGGAAGCGAACGCTTCCCTTTTCTAATTTTTTGACCCCTGGCATGGCTGTACTCTTTACTGTCAAGCCTTAAGGGGATGAAGCCGTCTGGCCTGCTTCATCAGCATCATTGGTATCCTTGTCTAGCAATACAATATTACGCCTTGTCGGATCGACTCGATTGCTCAGATCCTGCATATTAGTTTTTGTTTGCTTTGGATCGAACAAATTCCCAAAATTGGTTTGCAAACGATTTACTCGTTCTTCTGTTTGCTTCACTTGCACTCTGATTTCCTGCAACTTGCTTTGCACGGATTTGTGATAAGGCAACAGTTGTACTAGAGCCATAATGGCTGCTGATGAGAGTATGACATTAACCGCCAACTTGGCGGTTGTTTCCAGAGCTAGAGCAGTAGTAGCCTGATGTTGCTGGCGTCGGCGACGAGGGCGAGCAACTCTACGGGGTTCTACAGGTTGCAGAGGTGGTCTTGACGGTTGAATGGCGTTCATGATCCTGAAAAGCTTTCGTCCTAAACTACAACCGGGGCTAAGTTGCTTGCGGGAAGTAGTACAGAGGCAATTAATCGCGTCTTTACTTTGCAAAAGCTGTCTCTGAGATTGTGAAGCTCAAAGAGTGGGCGATTGCGCTATCCCGTTCAGCTGCACCGCAATAAGCTAGCAGCAGCGTCCATACTAGCAGTTGAACGCTGCTGCTACCAGACTGTTTACACCCTTAGAGTGGCTCACGCCTGGAAATTTTGCTTTTGATTAAGCAGATTGGCTAGCTGCGCCATCCAGGGGAGCCCAAAAGGCACCCCTGGGCAAGTTCGGTAAGGTCGGCTATTGCGTCCCATTACCTCACCAGTTTTTTTACTTATACAGTTCCGTTGCGAGACGGAAAGCCAGAATGCCTGGAATCAGTGCCACAACGAGGGCCACGAAAACTTGGGTATCGGATAAAGACATAATTTGCTTGTCTCCTAAAATCTAGGGCTTGTTCGTTCACCAATTTCAGCCAAAGAAGCCCCTTGATGGAATAGGTTGTAACAAGTTGCAACAAAAGCTAAGCTAGAAGCAGTGGTGCAGAGGAACAGAGGGGCAGATATTGGTGTCCCTGGTTTGCTTTGCGCTAAAATTGATCTTCTAGCTTCAGATTGGTTAACACGGCCTAAGTTTGCCTAGATTAAAACCATTGGCTCGTTGCTCTTGTTTTATAATTGTCCGGTTCAAAAAATAGTTAATGCTTGACCAAGTAATAAATTCTCCCTTCAATCAGGGAATTGAGACTCTGCTGGTATTGCTGATTTTAGTGACCCTAGAGGCAGTGCTGTCGGCGGATAACGCGATCGCCCTTGCGGCTATCTCCAAAGGTTTGGAAGATGCCAAGCTTCAGCGTCAAGCGCTGAATTTGGGCTTGCTGGTGGCTTACGTGCTGCGAATGAGTCTGATTTTGACGGCAACCTGGGTGACGAAGTTTTGGCAGTTTGAGCTGTTGGGTGCTGCCTACCTGCTGTGGCTGGTGTTTCAATATTTCACCTCAAATAAAGATGAGGACGGCGAACACCACGGGCCACGCTTTGCCACACTGTGGCAAGCTATCCCGATGATTGCTTTGACCGATTTGGCATTTTCGTTGGATAGTGTGACAACTGCGATCGCAGTTTCCAAAGAAACCTGGTTGGTTTTGACTGGTGCCACGATCGGTATTATCGCTTTGCGTTTCATGGCGGGATTGTTCATCCGCTGGCTGGATGAATTTGAGCATCTGGGGGACGCAGGATATTTTACAGTTGGTTTGGTAGGTTTGCGTCTGCTGGCGAGAGCGTTTAACGAAGACTTAGTACCGCCTGAGTGGTTGATGATTAGTACTATTGCTTTGATTTTCCTCTGGGGATTTTCTAAGCGCACCGTCCCCGACTCGAAAGCAGAAACCGATACCGAAGAGGTCGAGAAGCAAGAGTCAATTCGGTAAGCTAGTTAAATTTAAGGTGAAATCACCCAAAACCCGGTTTCTCAAACAATACCTCGCCAAAATCCCACCCTGTAGGGTGGGATTTTTCAACTAGAAATACTCGACAAAATACAGATGCGATCGCCTGTAGCAGGCTACGGGAACTATTTCAAATCAGAGAATCAGGATCGACACCGAGCGATCGCAATCTTTCCTCCAGTATTTTAGCGCGTCGTTCTGCTTCCAAACGACCTTCTCTTTCTGATTTCTTGAAGCCCGCGCAGGCGGGCTTCGTTTGTGTAGCCGCGACTTCTCTTTCTGATTTCTTGAAGCCCGCGCAGGCGGGCTTTGTTTGTGTAGCCGCGACTTTAGTCGTCGGGTCTTGAAAAAAAAGCCACCGAATAATCGATGGCATCACATATCGAAAGAAAGAAAAACAACCTCTCTTCCTTTACGTTTAAATTACTCGTACAACCAAGAAGTCAGACTGGGTTGCCAACTCACCAATTCCTCATCCGCAAACCAAAGACTAACTTCGTGACGAGCAGTTTCAACCGCATCCGAACCGTGGATTAAATTGCGACCTACACTGACGCCGTAATCGCCGCGAATCGTTCCCGGTTCAGCTGTTAGCGGGTTGGTAGCACCGATGAGTTTGCGTGCTGACGCTACCACGCCATCGCCTTCCCAAACCATAGCTACGACAGGCCCAGAGGTGATAAAATTAACCAATCCTGGGAAAAATGGCTTTTCCTTATGCACGTCATAGTGCTGTTCGGCGAGTTCGCGGCTGACCTTCATCAGCTTCAAACCAACCAGGGTGAAACCTTTGGCTTCAAGACGACGAACAATCTCACCTACGAGTCCTCGCTGTACGCCGTCCGGCTTGACTGCTAAAAATGTGCGTTCCACTACAACACTTGCTCCCAAAATTCCTTCTCAGGGTATCGTAAAGCAATTGCAGTCTGTTTTTTTGCTAAATTCTGCCGATCGAATTGCGAAAACCAGTCAGCTACTTTTGAGCGAATACGCTAGATTTGTTAATCGGTAATTGTTGCAAGGGGGGAAAAGCATGACAGTACAGCCGATCGCAGATGGAACGATATTTGAAGAAAGAGTGCCAAAATCAGCATTAGCAGAAGCAGAGCCAAGAGAACTTCTGCCAGTAACCAGAGAGGTTTCCAGACAGTGGACAATTGAGGATAGCGAAGCGCTTTACCGCATTCAGGGTTGGGGCGAGCCCTACTTTTCCATTAACGCTGCTGGTCGCGTGACAGTTTCTCCCAAAGGCGAACGCGGTGGTTCTCTGGATTTGTATGAACTGGTAAACGCGCTCAAGCAGCGTAACTTGGGATTACCGTTGCTAATCCGTTTCTCAGATATTTTAGAAGACCGGATTGAGCGGTTGAATGCTTGCTTTGCCAAAGCGATCGCTCGCTACAATTATTCAGGGGTCTACCGGGGCGTGTATCCAGTCAAGTGCAACCAGCAAAAGCACCTACTGGAAGACTTAGTAAAATTTGGCAAACCCCATCAATTTGGCTTAGAAGCCGGTTCCAAACCAGAACTGATGATTGCCCTGGCGATGTTGGATACACAAGGCGCACTGCTCATCTGCAACGGCTACAAAGACCAAGAATACATCGAAACGGCAATGTTAGCCCAACGGCTAGGGCAAACCCCCATAATTGTCCTAGAGCAGGTAGAAGAGGTGGATCTGGTGATTCACGCCGCCAACAACCTGGGCATTAAACCGATCGTCGGCATCCGCGCTAAACTAAGTACTCAAGGCGTGGGACGCTGGGGAACTTCTACTGGCGATCGGGCCAAATTTGGCCTCACCATTCCCGAAGTAATCCAGGCGGTTGACAAGTTGCGGGAAGCTAATTTGCTAGATTCCTTGCAACTGCTGCATTTCCATATTGGCTCTCAAATTTCCGCCATTCACGTCATCAAAGACGCCATCCAGGAAGCTAGCAAAATCTACGTCGAGTTAGCCAAGCTGGGAGCTAATATGAAATATTTGGATGTCGGCGGCGGTTTGGGGGTAGACTACGACGGTTCCCAAACCAACTTCTACGCTTCCAAAAATTACAATATGCAGAACTATGCCAACGACATCGTGGCAGAGTTGAAGGATGCTTGCGCCGAGCATAGTTTGGCAGTTCCAACCTTGATTAGCGAGAGTGGGAGAGCGATCGCATCCCATCAATCCGTGCTAATCTTTGATGTCCTCAGCACCTCCGATGTCCCCTTTGGGCCTCCCGAACCGCCACGCGAGGGAGAACCACCCATTGTTTGGAACCTGTGGGAAACCTATCAATCGATCAACACAGAAAATCATCAGGAAGCATATCACGACGCCACTCAGTTCAAAGAAGAAGCGATCAGTCGATTTAACTTAGGGATTTTGCGCCTCACCGAACGCGCCAGAGTCGAGCGGATATACTGGGCTTGCTGCGAAAAAATTCTCGCGATTACGAGACAGCACGATTACGTTCCCGACGAGTTGGAAGACCTGGAAAAAATCATGGCTTCCATCTATTATATCAACCTTTCGGTATTCCAATCAGCACCGGATTGTTGGGCGATCGATCAGTTGTTTCCGATTATGCCGATTCACCGACTGGATGAGGAACCGACGCGACGCGGAATATTGGCAGACTTGACTTGCGATAGTGATGGAAAGATCGATCGCTTTATTGATTTGAGGGATGTTAAATCAGTGTTAGAACTTCATACCCTCAAACCGGGAGAACCTTACTGTCTGGGTATGTTTCTGAGTGGTGCGTATCAAGAGATCATGGGAAATCTCCACAATTTATTCGGAGACACAAATGCTGTTCATATCCAACTTACACCCAAGGGATATCAAATCGAACACGTTGTCAAAGGTGACACGATGACAGAAGTTTTAAGCTATGTTCAGTACGATGCTGAAGATCTTGTAGAAAGCATTCGTCAGCGTTGCGAACAAGCACTTCTGGAGAAACGAATTACCATTCAAGAATCTCAACTGTTGCTACAAAATTACGAACACAGTTTGGGAAGGTATACCTATCTTTCTTCTTGAAAGAAGCCTAACGACTAAAGTCGCGGCTACACAAACGAAGTCCGCCTGCGCGGACTTTTGTTTGAGCGTAGATAAATATTCATCTGTCTTCATCTGTCTCATTATCCAAATCAATAGGAGAACCTATGACTACATCATCAGATAATAACAGATTAGACCGCATAGAAAGAATTTTGGAGGCGAATAGCAGCCAAATTGAGGCGAACACCAGAAACATTGACAGATTGGAAAGTGCGATCGCTTCCTTGGTAAGAATAGCTCAAGAACATCAAATTGATATTGAGGAGAACGCTAGAAAAAGTGCCCAATTGGAAGCGTCAGTCAATTCGTTAGTACGAATAGTTGAAGTGCATCAAAGTAATTTTGAAATCACGATTGCCGAGATTAGGAGTATAGGAGTTAAAATTGAAGAAATGCAGGCTGAGGTAAAGGGATTGCAAACAGAAAGTTTACG